>JALHPX010000122.1 GCA_022842225.1 bacterium | reverse complement strand
GCCGTCGATGGGGCCAGCGGTGCTGAGGCCCAATAGAGCACCCTCGACTTTGCCAAGATAAAGAAGACCGGCGGTAAGCCTGCCGGCGACATAGTCGACGTCTTTGCAGGAAGCCCGATCTCGAAGACAAGCCTCGGCTTCGTCGATGGTGTCGCAAAGCTCCTGGGTAATTTTAGTGTCCGAGCAATTGAGCGCAAAGCTAGGCGCGGCCACAAGAGTAAGAGCGATTAAGAACAGATTCCGCATGAGTCCTCCTGGATCAGGGACTAAGCGGGAGCAGAGCGGTCGTCAAACCCCGCGCGTTCCAGCCCCCCAGATTTCCTTGTGCATTTGCAGTTGGAACGTCGAAGGGAAGGGCGCCTGCAGAACCCAGTCGGCGAGATCTTTTGGTTCCACTTTCCCGTGCACGGGGGAGAAGAGAACGGTGCATTTATCGGCGAGAACATGTCTTGAGACTTGTTCGCAGGCCCATTCGAAGTCGGCGCGCGATGCGACGACAAACTTGATTTGGTCGGTGGGTTTGAGGAGCGGGATATTGCCCCATTCATTTGCATCGACCTCGCCGCTATCAGGCGTTTTGAGATCGAGAACGTTGATGACTTGCGGGGGCACTTTATCGACGAGAAAGCTGCCGTTGGTCTCTAGCGAGACGGTATACCCTTCGTCGACCAAGGTCTGCATTAGCGGATAAACCCCGACCTGGCCAAGGGGTTCGCCGCCGGTCACGCAGACGTATTTAGTAGGATGCTTATGAATCTCGGCGAGGATGTCCTCAAGCGGCCGGACATGCCCTTTCCAGAACGAATAACGGGTATCGCAATAGGTACAGCGCAGATTACAGCTCGATAGACGAACAAAAACGGTCGGCTTCCCAGCAAAAAGGCTCTCTCCTTGGATGCTATAAAAGATCTCGTTAATTTTCAGCTGCACGCCCATGAACAGGCTTTAGCACAGGGTTTGCGGATTTGCTTGGGGATGAGCGAACTTAAGAAACAGATGGAAAGGCTACTTCATTCCGCGGCCGGTGTGATCGGTCGCTGGCGGCTTTGAGACCGGAGGATTCGAAACGGAAGTGCGCGAACCAACAATATTTGCTGTCCGCGGCTGAAACGAAGTGGAGCTAACGGCGGAAACCGCCATAGTCCTCTGCCCATATGGCGAAGCCGGGGCCTCCAGCTTCTTTAACAACTCGTCTCTCTCGTAGGCCGGCAACTTGGCCAATTCTTTTTCGGTAGCCCCTTTCGGTAGATCCACTTGATTATTGAGACAAGAATTGAGGCGACTACAAACTTTTTTGCCGCTTTCCACCATTATAGGGCACGCTGCATAGGAGCCCGCCGGCAAACTGCTACAAGCATATGTGTAAACACAAGCCTGTTCGGCCACGACGCTTCCATCATAAAACTGAAAAACCGAAACCTGATCCTTAACGCTATTAGTTTCCCAGCACTTATCGTTGAGAGGGTTTTTAACGGCGTCAGCTTTCGACGAGACTGGGACTGTTTCCCATCTCTTTTTCGTGTCCTTAGCGCTTGCACAGTCGACGGGATCTGGGCAAATCCCCTTCACGGCGGTGCAATTAAAACTGTATTCGAAAGGATCGGGTCCAACGATATGAGATTCGGTTTGAATCTGAACCGTCATTAAACATGCTGGATCGTCTTTTTGAACCTTCGAGCCATCCACTAAAGTACTGCCAGGTTTGAGAACTCGTTTGGACAAAACATTAAATTTAAATTCAGGAGAACGCATGTAACCAGAAATTGAATCCGGTAATGGTTCCGATGCAGGCCGTTTTTTCAGTTCAGCGAAGAGAGGCTGAGAGAAAACGAAAAGTGCTGCAGGTAAAATGTATCTATAAAATGCCATTTATCTATCTTAAACCGGGCGTTTCACCGCTAGACGCAGTGTATCAGAAAACTCGCTATTAATGCACGAAAAAAATACTTACAAATCGCAGTAAATCTTCGAGTTTCAAAGCGAATTCAGCGCTGGGCCTCCTGTTCAACTATTAGCCACCGTAAGTTTTTATTAAGACTGACAAATATGAGTAGGTTGGACCAGTGCCAATATTTTCGACACAGTTGCGGTATCGACGCCCAATTAAGCATTTGAATTACTTACTTTTATTTCAGGCTACCGATGGCATCGACGGTGCAAACATTGTGTCTACATGTGGCTCAACAAAAATTTGCTCCTCTGTGCTGTCTGCTTACTTTTTGTGAGCGCCCAAACGCTTGCCGACGAAAAGCCGGGCTCCAAACTACCCCCGCGGAAAAACCCCGAAGCGCTGGGCGGTGGCCTGGGTAAAAAAGACGAGACCAAGCCGGAAACGTATGTAGACCATAACGCCAAGAGTGAAGTTGTGGCCGAGGTCACGCCGTCAACTGAACGCTCCGGCGAAACCCTGGCAAAAATTAAGCAGGAGGGCACTTCCAAAAGTTCTGCCGAGAACCGCGCTGCGGTTAACTCCATTGGCGCAGAGGCCGCGATGAACAGCGCTCAAGTCGAGGCACTTTATCAGGACGGAAAGATCAATAAGGCCACCCGCGATGAGATCCTCGCACAAATGGCCCTACAAGAATTAGCCGCCTTCAACAGCGTTCCCCAATCCTCGGGAAAATCGAATTCGAATCCCAGCGAACGAGGCACAGCCTCCGAGCCAGCCCCCTCGCAACCGGCCAGCATCACCACCGGCGGATTCAATCCAAACACCGGCACGGCTGAAACGATTTCTATTCCTTTGCCTAGCTCCAACAACAGCCCTCGCACTCCAAGCTCCGGTGAAGTCACCAACTTGGGCAGCGAAGACCACGAATATTCCCACGAAGAAATCGAGCGCGCGCCACAATCGGTTGGCTCGGTTGTCGTGATGAATCCAGACGGTTCGATTTCCGCTGTCGGCGGAAAAGAATCCGCAGCTACATTTAGTGGCGTCGGCGTATCCGTACCGATGGAATCCGAATTTGGCCAAGCAGGTCGCAAACTCACTTCCGTCGAAGGCACTTACAATCCACCCGCTCCTGGTGCAGGCATTGTTGCGGCGAACGATAAAGTCGATACCGCAACCGCCGTTTTACTCGCTCGCGCTTTAGCCAAGAAAAAGGGCCAAAGCGATGCAAAGCCCGAAGAGAAGAAAGACGACAAGAAATCTCTCGCTGCTTCCGCCGGACGGTCTTTCGCTTCCGGCGCTGCGGCTCCGACGTCGACTGGAGAACAAGTCGCTTACAATTCTTCTCTCGATGCAAAGCTCGATCAATTGCTCGACGCCACAATCGCAACTGCATCCAAAGCCAGCTCTGACCTCGGTCGCTGGTTCATGGAAGCAACAGGCCGTCGCAAACCAGCTTCTACTCCTAACAATTTAGTTGCGGGCTCCAATCAAATTACTCTCGATGGAGAAGCTGCTGCATGGGGCGGCTCGCTCTTAGCGCTGCTCTTCGCTGGACTAATTGGTTCGGCCGCTTGGTTTTACAAGCGCGCGCACAAAGCCGAAAAAATCGGCCGCGAACAACTGTTTCATGATTCGAAAACGCAGGATTATCAAATCACCTTCAAGAAAATCGAGGGCAAGCGCCGCGCAGTTTTAGAAGTGATGGATCGCTCTACTAAAGCAGTCGTCGATCACAAAGAACTCGTCGACGGCAGCATTCTCTTTGCTCGCTACTTGCCTCCGCACTTAATCGGCAAGATGGACCTGACCAATGGTCTGGAGCATGTGAAGTACACGGGTAACTGGAACTTCGAGAAGACCGATGATGATGTGAAGATTCTTGTTCACGCTTACAAGCATTCCGCTCCAAGCAAAAAAGCTGGTTAGGGCACGCCCGGCTGACCCTTCCAGAACGGCATTCTCCCAAAAGCTCCTCCCACCTGAATAGCAATCTTGCTAGTTAACCCAACAGACAATATTCTGCTTAAAGGGTTACACATCTGAGCCGCGCGTCACTCAAACTTTTCTTCTTGGCCGTCGTTCTTTTTATCGGCGAGCTGACCGCTATTGTTTCGGTTCTTCACCGAACCTTGGGCCCCTCTCTTTCCAGTCTTGGGTTTTATTCTCGCGACTTTTATGTGCCTATCTTTCTAGGGTTTTGGACTCTGGCTGCGTTCTACATAAAACGAAAAAAATTACAGACCCGATTTTCTTATCTGGCTATGAAGTGGCACCTAGCGTTAATCGGCTCATTTGGCGCTGTCCTTACTCAATACGATCCCCTTGTGGTTCTTACTTCCCCCGCAGTTGCCTCATTCCTATTGCTGGCCCTTGTAAGCTCGGTGATCCTCTCGCTTCTATTTGTCTTTTTTGATTTGGAGCGGCTGGTTGGGTACCTGCGATCTCAGGGCAGTCGTGTTTTTCTTCTGATCTTGGGAGTGGCTTTGATTGGGTTTTATCCGAAACTGGTCCTCTTAAACTGGGGATGGCTGGTGAAGGCCACAGGTCACTGCGTGCTTTATGCGCTTAAGATTTTGGGATTGGAAGTAAATGGGTATGACATGAACTATGCGGTAGGAATTACGCATTCCTATTTGAATGTCTCTATCAACTCCAGTTGTTCCGGCATGGAAGGAGTCTTCTTTTTTCTCTTTTCTTTCTGTCTCTATCTCTTCGTTGCGGAGGGGGAGTGGTCTGGTTTTAGGGCCACCGTGGTGGCCACTGTCGGTATCTTGGTTATGTGCGCCGTCAACGTTTTCCGGATAGTTCTCTTCTTCTGTCTTTGTGTATATTTGAACTCTATAAGAGCACCCGGTTCAGCGCTTTTTTCCTGGGCATTTCACGCTAATGTTGGTTGGGTTCTCTACCTGTTTTCGATTGCGACTATGCTCTTTTTGCTGCGTTCGAATCCCCATGTGATGAGTAGGAGATCAGCGGTTTAGTTTACTCATCAGGACAAGAGGTACTGCGTTGGCTTTTTTTCGTCTGGCTTATTTGAGAGCGGTGTTTTTTCTATCTGGTTTTTGTGCGCTCGCTTACCAAGTTTGCTGGAGCAAGATTCTTTCTCAGGTAATTGGCACAGACACGTTATCGTGGGTCGCTTCGATTTGCGTGTTCCTCGTTGGGCTGGCCGCTGGTGCGACCATTGGAGAGAAGTGGCTACAGTCGGGCCTCTCCGATTCGCGGCGTGGTTTTTTTATTTTGGAGATTGGCCTCGGCGGATTTGGTTTATTTAGCGATTCGCTCATTCGAGGGGTGGCCGGCTGGAGCAGCCAGTTCGGAGGCGAAGTTTTTGGTGTCTGGGGCTATGTTTTTGATTTCCTGGCTCAGGCCTTTGTCCTTGCACCGGCAACCATGGCAATGGGAGCCGCTCTGCCTTTGCTCCTCGTAAGCTACCGGAGGGAGTGCTCCACGTTGCAGTCAACAGGAGTCTACGCGCTGACTTCTTTTGGGGGAGCGTTGGGCGCATTTCTAACCGGAGTGGTTTTTGTCGGTGTGTGGGGCATCCAAGATACGTTGCGGGCAATTGCGCTTTTGCAAGGGGTGGTGGCGCTCACTTCGATTGTGTTATTGGAACGCGGCATTCTAGGAGAACAGCCTCGGCCTGCCTTAAGTGCAAAATCAGCCTTCCATTTCGGTCGCCTCCACGGCATCTGCTTCGTGCTTGGGTTTGTCGCCCTGTCGCTTGAGATTTTGTACTTCCGTGTACTCACGTACTTCTTGTCTGGTACCGGGTACGTCACTCCCATTGCATTAAGCGGCTATTTGTTTTTAGTGGGTTGTGGTTATTGGTTAAGTTCCAAGGCACCACAGCCTACGAAATCTCACCAAATTAACACGTGGGTATTTGGGACGCTTTCTGCTCTCGGCATCCTATTTATCGCGCCTTATGTCTATTTTTGGCTGGATGTTCCCTACTACAAAATGATGCTTGCCGCTGGTGCGAGTTGGCCGCGATTTGGAATATCCTTCTGCTTAGCAACTGTGTTGATGCTTCCCGTTCTATTTTTGTCAGGCATATTCCCTCGAATCGTCGCGCTGTCGACTCAAAGCGATCCAGACTCCAAGTACCGAATTGGCAGTTTTCTCACCTTTCAAGCGCTGGGAAATTTGCTCGGTGCGGTAGTAACTTCCGCTGTTCTCATTCCGGCCGTGGGTACAGTCTGGGCTTTTCGAATCAATGTTTGTCTATTGGTGATTGTGGCTACGATTCTACTTTCGCCAAATTGGAGAGCAAGCAGCCTCCATTCTATTCGGCAGTTACTTTCTGTTGCTGTTTTTGGCAGCGGGGCATTTCTCATCGCAAGTCCAGAGTTTGTAACGCTCTTTCGAGATCCGATTTGGCGTAGACCGAGCGCCATTTGGGAAAACCAGGCTGGCACGGTGTTTGTCTATGAACCGGGCTGTAAGCCAACTCGTGTGGCTCGACTTGGTGCAGAGGATGTGGCGGACATCCCAAAAGCGGATAATTTGAGAGCCGTTTACCCTTTGGATTTAGTGCAAGCCTGGCGAGGTGCGAGGCCCCCCAAGAAAATTCTCATCATCGGCTTAGGACGAGGCGATCAGGCGGTTCTGCTCAAAAAAGTTTTCCCCCAATCAAGGGTGGAAGTGGTGGAGCTTTTGCCGGCCATGGTGGACGAGTTAGGCCTTTCGGGCTCTCCGCTCGCCTTAGAGATAGGCCCTAAATTGGAGTTTCATTTTGGAGATGGTCGCAGGTTCCTCAACCGCATGCGAGATAAGCTCAAGGGCGAGTTTGATATTATCCAGATGGGAGTGCTCAATGCCTCGGTAAGTGGCGCTGGGAATTTGTTTACCTTGGAGGCCATCAAGGCGGCCAAGGAACTTTTGGCTCCCGATGGCGTTTTGTTTTTTCCCGCATATCCTCCTGCGGTTCAAGCCGCCCTTCAGGTTTTTCCGAGCAGCATCGTGGCATCAGAGGGGGTAAGGCATACTGCGCATGCGTTGTTTTCCAATCTGCCAGAACCCAAGCTCGATACTCTGCAAAGTAACTATAGGTTGGCCTCCGACCAGTTTTCCGAGGCTTTGAAACTTACTGGGGTAGAGCTAACGGCACCCTTGCATTCTCACATCTACATCGACAAATCGGTGATTGAGAAAATTGTAGAGTCGATTTCTGTCCAGCAGGACGATCTTACAGTGACCGAGTATTTTTTAACTCAACGTTCTACGCTTGGTAGTTCGTTGCCCGATACGGTATTGGCCTCCACCTATTGGAAGCAAGAAGCCACCGCCGTTTCTTTGAGTGGCTCTTTCGAAAAAACACAGTGATTGAGGCATCTATCTGATGAACAGAAAAACTAAATGCGGTTGGAGTTGGTTCTCCACCTTGGCCGTGGCTCTTTCACTTTTTTGCACCACTTATAGCTTTGCTACAATGTGCCTAGTCGGTGGCAGCTGTGCGACAACCTTCTGCGGTCAATTCTCAGATTGTGCAGGCGAGCCAGCGGGCTGCAATATCTGTGCTCCAGGCTTTGCAGAATGTGGCCCGTGTACCGTTTACGGTGCGGACCAAACCAACTGCCTCAATGATGTGACTAACAATGGCGGGACTTGTGTCTGGGACGGAAGTTGCTGTCAGGACTCTTCTGCTACTGGCGCGCCAGAACTTCCTGAGGGTGCTTTTTGGTACTTTGCGGTTGGACTTACAATTCTGGTTTTGGGTTTGATGCAGTTTCTTCCCTCCCGAAACGCGCGCGCTTAACAGTACTTAGCCCATAAGTTTTTTCATCCAGTTAAGGCGGTTGCCGTATGGGGGATAGCGCAAGGCTACATCGGCGAAGAAAGGTTTTTTGACGACGCTTTTGTGGTGGGAGAAGAGGTCGTAGGAGTGTTTGCCGTGGTACGCGCCGATGCCGCTTTCGCCGACTCCGCCGAAAGGGAGGTCGGGGCTCATTAGGTGGACTAGAGTGTCGTTGATGCAGCCGCCGCCGAAACTGATTTCGTTCAGTACCTTTTCTTTGTTCGACGATTCTTTGGAGAAGAAATAGAAAGCCAGTGGCTTTTGGCGGGCGTTTACGAATTTCACTGCCTCGTCCAAGGTTTCATATGGCAGGACGGGCAGGATGGGTCCGAAGATTTCTTCCTGCATGACTGCATCGCTTGTTTTTGCATCTGTTAAAATCGTCGGAGCGAAGTAGCGGTTTTCGCGGTTTGTTTTGCCGCCTACGAATGGTTTTTTGCCGTCGATATATTTGCTTAAGCGATCAAAATGTTTTGTGTTGATGATGCGGGCGTAGTCGGGGCTTTCTTCTGGAGTGGGGCCGAAGAATTCTTCCACGCGGGATTTCATTTCATCTAGGAATTTTTGCTGCACGCTTTTGTGAACTAACA
>JALHPX010000121.1 GCA_022842225.1 bacterium | reverse complement strand
CCATTGATTAAGAATTGAATCGAACCAACGCGCAGGCGCTTACTTGCCGTCGCCACCATGGGAGCGCGGATCGTGAAAGCGCCTTTAGCCGCGCCGGCGGGAGCTTGATACAATCTTACTTCCGCTTGAAACCAAATCGTTCCTAAACCAAGCGACGTGGCGTTCATGTCCCAACGCATTTGCTTGATATTGCCATCGGCGAGATCGGCTTGAGTAATTTGCTTAGGCGAAGACGTGATCAGTGTTCCCACTACGTCGCAGCGAGGAATAGGAACATCTGCAACCATCGTTGCCCATTTGGCAATCTGGGTCTTCATTTCGTTGGCGATGGCGGTGCAGTTACCACCGCACTGGTGAAGTTCCGCACCGACTTTTGAAACAAAGCGCGAATTATCGGGGGACGTTAAGTCGACTAATTTAAGAGCAGAAGCCACGGCGGTAGTAGGATCGCCGGCTGCGAAACTATAAGGGGCCTTACCACTCCCGTCGTGACAGTTGTTGCACGCGCTCTTGCCAAACACGGGGTGCAAAGTAGCTCCAAACGCGGTGGCTTGCGCCGCTACGGCTTCCGAAGAGGCTCCCGCGCAAGCTCCCGCTAAATTTGAATCTTTGCCGATCGCGCAGCCGGTTAAAGCAGTGGCGAGCGCACCGGTCATCAGACCGATGCGAGCAAGCGCAGGCAATTTCTTTAAGAGGTTTTCAACCAACGTCATCATAGTTCCCCCCTCTTTAAAGGGGTATTAAGCGAAAATGGGGGCCATGCCGCGAATCGCCGCGATTTCACCCGAAGTGTAGGCCGCTTCGGCGAGAACGCGCTCTGCATCCGCAACTTGTCCGTACATCCGCGCGATGTTGTAGAAGATGTGTGCTACAGCCATTCTCAAATCGCCCGTGATTGCGTTGCGATTTAAGGTACCCGTGGTGCTATCGACGTTCCCAACGTTGGTCACTTGTTGGGTAGGCTTCGCACTCGCGAAGTACCAAAAAGAGTAAAAGGCGCTATACGCTTCGCGGTCACCCTGCCAGCGGTTATCGTTTTGGTTCGCTGGATCGTAATCCGGGGACGCACTCACGCTACCGTCGGTAGAGAGCAACACCACGCAGTTACGGCCTTTGTTAGCAGCCGCCTGCAAGTAACGGCCGACGGTCTGTCCGGCGATTTGATCGCGGCCGTTGGTCGTATTGGCGTTGGGGTTCGCTTGGAATCCGTACACGCCAGTCGCTTGTCCGTGGTAGTCGTAGTTTCCTAATTGGAAAGCAACTGGACCGACGTTTCTATCCAGCGAAGCCTTGACGATGGTCGCTTGGGTAACGGCAGCGTTGTTATTATTGAGTAAGTTGTTCGCGGCAGTAGCCGTCAAACCGTAGACACCAGCCACTGTTGTGTCGGTGGTCGGATTGAGAGTTTCAATTCCGTTAGCGGGATTCACGCGTCCTACGAAATCCTGGACCGCAGCATTCGCCGTGCCTTTAAATTCTTCTGCCTTAGAGCCCAAGCGCCCCGCTTTTTCTCCAGACAGATCCCGAATCGCGTTTGCAATGCGCTCGAGCATCGGTTGGGAGTTGTTAGCAAGTACACGAGAGAAAGCAATCGAGTTTGCTAAGTCGGCAAAGTTTCGAACCGTAATTACAGAAGCAGAGGGATCCTCGATCAGCGCCTGCGTTCCGTTTCCGGAAGAGCTATTCACCGTTCCGGCGGCATCTGCTAGAGCGCCTGACATACCGAGCTTGGTCAGAAGCGTGCGGACACCGGCTGCACAGGTATTCGTGCTGTCGTCGTTAGAACGAGCATGTGACATCACAATACCTAATCTCGATTGGGTGTCGGGAGTGATAGTATTAAGCAGTCCGGCCGTGAACGAGCTGACGTTCGCTGGGTATAAGTAGGCTCCCATTGTCGTAACCAAAGTGCCCGCCGCAACCGGGTCAGGCAATCCGTTTGCAAGACCGTGTTGCCTCATGGTCTCACGCGAAATGATATTTCCATCCGCAGAGCGCGCTACACCAAAGCTCGATGCGGCGTTGCCGCCCGATAAGTGGTAGTGAGAAACCGATACGTTGCCCAGCGCGGATTCGGCGTGCGCCGTTTGGCTACGAACGAGGCCTTCCAAGATTGGAGAGGCTGCGAAAGCAGTAACAGTTGGAATCGCGCAATCCGTCAAGAATTCGCGGCGAGTAAAGCCTTCTTTGGGCTTCGTGTTTTTCGAAGCTCTGGAGATATGTTTGCGGCTCATGGGCACTCCTTAAAATCGATACGTTCTGGTGTCGGAGCTTGGTGTTACGGGCGACTTAAAACTGAGTTAATCGAAACTGCAGCGGTTACGCAGGCAGCTTGCATTGCCAGGCGAGTTCCGGTGCTATTGTTGTTGTCCGTGCGCTGTTGTTCCAAGAATCCACGGATGGACGATGCTAAACTATCAATCTCCGCCTGGGTCGGCTTCTCACCGCTAAACTGCTGCAGTAAATGCATAGCTTGCGCAATAATCACGGAATTGGAAAAGTTTTCGACCGAAGGTGCGACGTTTAAATTTGTCGACGCCAGGAAAACCTTTTGAGGGGCCGAGGCCTGCGCGTTGGCTCCCGCCTGGATGCAATACGTAGCGGCTAAATCCATCAACGCTTGCAGCATGGGCCCGGACATCGCTTTGCCGCCGGTCCAAGACAGCTGGTTGCCGCGGTCATTCAATAAGGCCTGTACCGATGGCGTGGATCTGGCAACGCCCGTGGCTTCTTCTAGCAACGCATTTGCTTCGTGCACTGTGCGCACCGAGGCAACTGCAGCAACCGGAGTTACTCCGAATTCGGAGTTGCTATTCTGTCTGTCGCCCGAGCAACCGAACAAGAGTGCGGAGACCAGGATGACAGCGATAAAAACGTTCAAGTTAAAGAATGATTGCGTCATAAATTACTCCTGGATGGCCTCTAGGTAATACAGAGCCACGTCCTCGTAAGCTTTGCGTAAATTCTGGTGCTTGTGGAATTCTCCGGCGAAGCGCTCGATTACTTCGTTTTGAGAATCAAGGAGGCCGACTTCGGCTTCATCCAAGATATTCATTCCGAAAACTTTGCCGAGGTAAACCTGAGAGACAATTCGGCGAATCATGCAGCGGTACAATCCGCGAGAGCCGCCAATCACTTTACCGAATTGATCTAAGCCTTTTCCGTTCATTACTTTGACGTCGGGGCCGTAGTTTTCAAAAGTTAGGCCTCCCACTTCCATGAAACCAAAAATCGAGTTTTGCTCCGAGGTCACGAATAGGTGCCAATCGTCGCTCGTCGGCTGATACGTATCGAAATTGTTTTCGTTGATCTTTTCGCGGATGGGCGAGAATTTTTGCACCGCGCCGTTGATGTAATCGTAGGCTAAGAAAGCGGGGCGAAGCGCGTCCATCTGTGCGTGGCAGCCTTTGCAAGTTTTGAGATATTGCACTGGGTCGCCGCCTGGAGCGCGGGGAACGTCGCGGCCAACATAGGTGTCTGGGATGATCAAAGAGCGAATCTTGTCTTGCTTGGTGCAATACAAGTCTTCCATGATTCCAGCGCCCCAGTTGCGGCGGTTCGTACCAGCTTCGAAATAACTAGCACCCCATTGAGCACTGGTGAAAATTCCCACTGCAGGGCTCACCGGGCGGGGGTTGGCTTTTAAAGCATCGCGAGGATTTTGCGCAATCCAAACTTCATTGAAGTGGTTGGCAGCATTTGGGTTGCTGATAGCGTATCGAGTTCCCGTTCCTTGAATCGTAGGATCGAAGTACACGCGGTCGGCCCAGAAAGCCTCGCTAAATTTCAAACCATCACGAGCATACCCAACAAACATCGCACCAATCTCGTTACGTGCACCAACAGCAGTTCCTTGTCGGTTCATCGATTGGGAGAGAGAGGCGATTGCGACGTTGTAGAAGGACGCAGAGCCCATTCGAGGGTTGGTAATGATTTCGGCAGCGGTCTTAACATTGCCGACCTTCACTGCATCCACGATCTGTCCGTAGAGAGGGTTGTCTAAGAGCAACGGCAGGCCGTTGTTCAACAACCGATAGAGCTTACCGGCGCGCTTCGCCGCTTCTTCCGTCGACAATGCCTCACCAAACGCGTTGGTTGTGAGCGGGATTGCCAGCACAGCACCCATCACAAGGATTTGGACGACGAATTTGCTAAGGCTCAAAAACTTGGAAAACATCCGGGGTCTCCTTGGCTCTTTGGAGGCAGTTCTTAGAATTGCCTAGAAGTTTGAAGGGATTATGCCCCTTCTCCTTCGCGTTTAGAGCGTGACCGATTTGAGATATGAAGTTGCGATTGCCGTGCCACAGCTGCATTCCGTCAGTATTCACCCTTAGCGAAACTAAAATTAGCGAATGCGAATCAAGGGGTTAGTGGGTGGGGGCGATGGCAAACTGTCGAAGGTTTGTACAACCTCGCAGCTGCCTAACACCTGTCTAGGAATTGGTCGGGTGGGTGACCGAAATGGGGAATACGCTGCAGTTCCGCAGGATTAGATGTGTGTGGGTCTTGTTCAGTTGGAAATTGGGGTGTCAGTTTCTAAAAAGGTGACGGTTTTCGGCAGCTTAGCCGGCTGACCCCGAAATGAGCGTCTACTTTACTCCCACAATTCCGCTTCCCAAGCTGAGCGGAAGAATCGCCGAGCCACGCCCAAAGCTTCGGTGGCTTCGAGCGAGAAGTTCTGATTGAGCAGGCCCGCGACTTGTTCGATTGATCTTTTGCCATCGATCATCATCAGTACCTCCGCATAAAGGCGGTGGACGTAAAGAGAAGTCTCAATACTTTTCAGTTTTGGAATCGGCTCGGTGGGATTGGTAAGCCAGCTGGGCAAGCCTTCGAGCGGCAAGCGCGTCGCGGGTTCCGAATCTCTCACCGCACTAAAGGCTGTAACCCACTCCGTTCGTAATCCGGATTCTGCAGGCGATTGAATGTAGGGCAAGAAGGCGCCGTCGATGTTCTTAATCTCAAACCCTTGCGTGAGCGTTAGCTCCGCTAATTCTTCCGCAGTGAGGTTGGCGCGTTTGCTGCGTCTGCGAAATCCTAAAGGCCCTAATTGTACCCAGGTGCCCTTTGGTTTTAAGATCGCGTGCACGGTGCGGATTACATCCGGTGTTTCAAACGGCAAAATATCGAGCAACCACGGCGTGAACACCACGTCGGCGCTACCATTGGCAAGCGGTAGTGCGCTGATGTCGCCCAACACTAGATCCCAGCTGCCCTTCAACTTTCCTTCCGCTTTTAGCGAGCGCAGAACGGCCGCCTTTTCGGTCGTGCGCGGGAGTGCTGGCATTTCGTAGAGCGAGAGCTCGGTGCCCATAAACATTTTGCGCGCAATTTTAAGGAGTAGCGGATTGAGATCGATTCCGATCGAATGCGCGGGCTCGTATTTCTTATGCACATCGTACATCAGCCGCCCGCTCCCGCAGCCTAAGAAGACGAAGGTGCCTTGGGTGCCGACGGGGAAAACTTTTTCGATCATCGCAAGCGTAGCTTGGTTCTCTTCCTGTCCCCAGTTCCAATCTCGAAATACGTTGGAGAGGTAACTAAATAGCCTCTGATTCGACGGTAGAATTTTCTGAAGCGCTTGAGAGACCGGTGCGCCCAAAGGCTTGGCGAGAAAATCCGCGAGCAAGTTCTCAACGAGTTTTGTCTGATCGGGAAAAGCGGTGGCTAGTTTCTGCAGTCGCGTAGAGGAAGACTTCAGCGCGCATCGGCTTAGTTCCTCTTGGGCTTGCGCTCCTTGGTTGAGGAGCTCCGCTAAAGTCTGTTGAGCCAGCACCTGCCATTCGGCCAGCAATTGATCGGAGTGCGGAACAATCCAAGGAATTTCGTCGATGATGGGATAGCGCTTACCGTTGCTGGAGCTAAAGGCATCTTTGCCCCGCGTGAGAGCTGCGCTGGTTTCAGGACAGTGGAATGGGTGCTGCATTCTTCATCCGGTTTTCTTTGTTGGGTCTCGCCCACAGTTTCACAAACACGGTATGCAGTCCGGCTTCTGATGAAGCGTGATAAGCCGAGTCCAGTGTCACTCCCGCCACGATCCGACGATGGGCTTCACCCAATGCATGGTAGGGCAGAAAGGGAAAGAGGTGGTGCAAGGCGTGAAAACGCAGGCCCACGGGTGCAATCAGCACATTAAGCCAAGCCCAAAACGGCGAAGTAAGATTGATCGAATCCAAAAATTGGCCTTCAAAGGTAAGGCTCTCGGACGCGTTGGCCCAACGGTGCGCAGCGAGTGTGCGAAGCGCATTTACCACGCTTACGCCGCCGACAAGTAACAGCCAATGCAGCGTCAATTGCCACGGCAGCACGCCCGTAATCATCAGGGCGGTGATTGTCGTCCAGACTGCAAAGACGAGCGATTCACAAATCCACCACTCCATGCGGGTGCGGCCCACGGGAGCTTCCGAGACAAACGTTGGGTCAATCACAAGGGCCGAACCTTTTTCCACGACCCATTTGCGAACACTTGGAACAAAAACCGATACAGGAAAAATCAAAACAAACCGTGCAAGCAAAAGCACGGGCGCTAGGAACGAGTAAGCGATGTACCACAGAAGTTTCCAACGACTTTCGTGTTGGAACGCGATGTATTCGCCGTCGAGAGGGGTGCCGTACAATTTCGGATTGTGGTGCACATAATGCGAACGGTAGTAGAGGAACGAAGGCATGCCGAGCGGGATTCCACACAGGGCATTCCAAACGATCCAGAAACTTCCAAGCTGAGAACGGAAATGGGCAATCTCGTGAATAAAACTCAGCGCCCGATAAAAGGCGAAGCCCGAGACGGTGTACCAGATCCAAACCGCCCAATCCGGAGTGCCCGCCATGTGGGCTGCCACAAAACCAAACCAGCCCAATACGTAACTCAATCCAAAATCGAGCCAGTAAATAGAGGGCTGTAGAACGGCCAAGTCAGCTATGAGTTGGCGCGCCTGCTTCATGTCTAGTCGGGGTAGCTGAATGGTTTCTCTCATTTGCCCTAAACTAGCGTATCGTCGGGAACAAAGTCTACTAGTGGCGCCATTTTGCGCTGAGTCGATAAACCAGATCGTTTACGTGGATTGGCTTGGTGAGGTAGTCCGAAAAGCCAGCGGAGAGGCAGTCTGCGCGGACAGATTCAGAGGCATGCGCCGTGAGCGCAAAGACTTGGGAATTTGGCTTACTCCGTCTGAGTTGTTTTACAACTTCGTAGCCGTTCATTATCGGCAGCTCGAGATCTAAGAGAATAAAATCAAATTCCTGCCCGAGACCGGCCTCCAGCCCGGTGATGCCATCGTTTGCGACTTGCACCGAGGCGCCAAAGCGCTCGAGCAAATGGCTAAGCAGCATTTGGACTTCGCGAGTGTCTTCGACAATCAAAATGCGCGCGCCGTGGAGGCAATGGGAATTGACCTGTGCGGCCGGTGTTTCTTCCGCCGATTGCAGGTCTTTTTCTTGAACGCCCTTTAGAAATTTTAATTCCCGCACTGCACCCACTGGGAACGAAAGCGAGGCTTCCTGGTTGCGGTGGTGGGGCGGAAAAGGTTGCAGAAGCTCCGCTCCGAGGTCGGCTGCTTGATTGCGTAGCAATTCCCACCACGATCGGCGCTGTTCACGGGACTGGAAGACGCGCGGAAGGGGACTTGGGAAAAAGCTATAAGTCGAAACCAGTACTTTCCAATGCGGCTTGGGATCGCGCGCGAGGACGGCCGAGAAAGTCACTAAAATCTCGCCGCGCTCGGTGAGCTCAATTGTATCGCCAATCACTGAGCAAAGGATCTGGCGCAGGCGTTTTGCATCGGCCCGGACCGTTTCGGGAATCTCGCCTTCAAATTGAATGCGCAAATTCAGCCGGTTTTTCCAGGCTTGGGCGCGGCAGGTCTCGTAGATTTCAGAAATAAACGGCAGAAAAGAAAACTCGATCGATTGATTCGAGGGGTGTGTCTCTGAAAAACCTTCCCAGCGACGACCTAATTCTTCGGCTAGATCCGTCAACGCCGTCACATTGCGGCGGATGTTGTTCAAGCAACGCAGACGGTCTTTGAGCGGCTGCTGCGAATCAAACATCATTTCCGTTGAGCCCAGGATTGCGGCAAGAGGCGTGCGCAGTTGGTGACCCAGGTAAGGGAGTACCGCTTCGAGAGAACGCGCGAAATCGCCATCCGTGTTGCGGACCAGCTGAGCTTTGGTGTCCATTATCTCTGCCAAGGGGTTTTCTCGAAAGGGTTAGTAACTGGCAGTAGCTTACCGAGAAGGGGAGAGCCGGTGCAAGAAGAGGATTCTTATGGTTCGGTAAGAAAAAAGAGGGCGAAAAAAGAAGAGCCCGCT
>JALHPX010000120.1 GCA_022842225.1 bacterium | reverse complement strand
CACCTATCAAAAATGGGCCGGTGAAGTTTGCGGCGGCGTGCAGATCCACGTCACCGATCCCGCTAAGTTCACACCCTACCGGGTCGGAATTCACTTGCTGCAAGCGATTGCCAAGCAGGGCGGCGATAAATTTGATTGGAAGAAGCCTCCTTACGAATACGAATTCGAAAAAATGCCAATTGACCTTATTGCAGGCACCGACGTGCTGCGCCAGTTGATCGATAATGGCCAATCGCTCAAACCCCTCGAGCAGGCTGCCGATGCGGAGTGCCGAGCCTTTGCAAAACTGCGGAAAAATTTCCTCCTCTATAAATAGCGGTTTGTTTTCTTAGCCAGACGCGGCTACCGTTATCCCCATGCGAAAACTTCTGATTTTGGTGGCCGTACTTACTTCCGCACTCTCCCTCGCAGCTCCAGCCGGGATTTCTCGGGGCGGCTTTGGACTTCTCTTTGCGGATCATAATTCCAGTCGAAACATCGGTCAGACGGCCCGCAGCGCTGGATTTTCGATACAAGCGCTAGGCGCAAAATTTACCGGAACCCACGAGCAGGCGGTTGTTCTCTCTGCGGCTTTTGCCCGCGGTGGATTAGCTCTCTCTGCCTATGGCTCGCGCTACGGCATGGATCCTAATCTCAGTGCGGCTTCCGAAGATATTTTTGGTGTCGGTGCCGGATTCGCCGTCTCCGACTTCTCGTTTGGTTTCTCGGCAGAAAAGGAACACGACGTTTATCGCACCATTGCTCGCACGAGCACTTCGGCCAGTGTGAGAGGCACCATTACCTACGAAACAAAGAGCCCGCTCGTGCTGGGATTAGGACTGAGCACGACTGTCGACGCAACCGTTCGCCAGGAGCAAACTCTGGAAGTGGCCGCTGGCTGGAAAATGTCGAACGCTGGAATTGAGTTGCTACAGACTCTTTCCTCTCGCACCAGTGATTGGTCCACGGGTCTTTTGGGGCGCTGGAGTGGGCAGAGTTTTTATGTCGCGGGCGGCGGAATCTACCTGGGATTACCACAGGCAGTACAAATTTTAGCGCGCGCGGGGTTTGTTTGGGGTCCCGTTGATTTTTCTGGATTTGTTACCCATATCGTTAAGAACAACGAAAATCCGTTTCACGGCATCACTCTCAGGGCAGCTTTCTAAGGGGGCAGCTCTAGAGTCTTTCCAAAAACAAAACGGGATGTCCCTCGATCACTAAACTTTCAACGACACGATAAGCGTTCCCGTACAAGTGTACTTTGCCCTCGGAAATGGGCGAATGATCTTGTGGATCGAGAAGGGCAATCCGACGTGCCTTCCTCACTTCCCTCTCAAAATAAGGAAAATAGTTGGTGTAAAGCGGCTCCAATTTAATCTCCGGATAAAGAAAATTGAGACTGGTGGCGAGCCAGTAATCGGCATACCCCTCATTAATTTGTCGGCGCTGCATTTCGCCAACGATTGCGCGCATTCTCTCAAGGCGACCGACATCGCTCCGGACTATTCGAAAATTATAAATACACACACAGAGAAAAAGAGTGGCTGCCACGGCCACCGCCGGACGCTTCCAATCACGGGCGGAATCCCAGATTCGGTTGACGGTAAACGCCATAGCGAGAGAAACGGGTAGAAAAAGCGCAAAGGCATAGCGCTGCGACGGCAAAGTCGAAAAAAGCGGGGAAGCCAAAAGCGGTCCAAGCGTTCCCCAGAACAGGCAAAACAAAAAGCAAACCCGGTCAAAGTTCTCTAGCGGCACTTCACCGCGGATAAAACGCGCCAACTCCCCAAACTGCTGGCGCATAAAAAACACCAGGCAACCCAAGAGAAACAATGGCATCAAAAGAAAAATCGAGCCGTGCACGGCAAATCCATAGCAATCCCCCATTGCCCGCCACAACAAGCCCGTGCGGAAGAAAAGGTCTGAAAAGTTTCCCCCGAGACTCAGCCGCTCAACGGAACGCAATCCCAGAACCACGTTGTAATAAATCTTTGGAAAATAACCGACGATAAATAATGCTAGAACTAAGGTGCCGATCTTGGTGAAGCTAACGAGGAATCGACCATAGTGCCGCACGATCTGAATGCAGTGAACCGCCGCAAAGAGCAGCCCTGCTAAGAAACCACAGACCATGAAATCAAGCTTGTGGCGGCCCCCCAGTAGGAGAGGCTTCTCCGTCAAAAAGGAAAGGATGAGAAGTCCGCCGGCTAGCACGAGCAATAAACCTCGAAGCCCTTTCGATGCCGGCAGCACTACTTTGAGTAAACTGTGTTCGCGTTTGTACTCCGCCCGCAAATAAAAAAACGATGCGTGCAGCACTATCGCAAATAAGAAATAGACAACCTGTCCGTAGAGATAGAGCGAGAACCCGCTGAGCAATCCAAACGCCATTGCCTCTGGTACAAAGTCCCGATTGCCAGCGATAAGCTTCGCCAAGATTTTCCGGTACAGTAGAAAGAGTAGCAAACCAAACAAATAGGTTTGCGGATAATTGGGTATCGATCGCAAGACAACGGCGTACCACTGCGGCGGGCTGAGAATGAGAAACAATACAGATAACAATCCTACCGTCGAAGAAAACGACACCCGAACAACTCGGTAAAACGCCACCAAGAGCAGCGTGTAGAAAAACGCGGGGACTAAATCCAAAATGCGGGGCGAGCTGCCAAAGACTTTGAAAAGCGCTGCCGCCATCGGCACTTCTAGCAACAACCCCTGGTAGCCCACGACGCCAACAAAGATCGGCAATTCTCCGTGCGTGAGTAAGCGCCTGGCCACCATCCCCACCAACGCGGTGTCGGAACTATAGTTCCACTGCCAAAAATAGAGAAAATAGGAAACTGCGCCCACGCCTGCTAAAATTGTGGAGAACTGCAATGCTTTGAGTCGATTGGCCATGAACACTGAAACTTATGGCACACCGTAGGAGACATGGAAATATGCGGCTGTTTTTAGTCAGACTGCCTTTCATCACGGCGCTAGTATTCGTCACGAGCTGCTCGCATTCTCATCACCGGCCGGCGCCAAAAGAGACGGAGAAAACCGCCGCGACGGTATCCGTTCCCGAGCAAGGATTGATCAAGAGCCGCGCTACTGCCCTGGCGCGCCAACTCGGCAAGACCCCACCCGCCGATCTCGAGAAAATACGTCTACAAATTGAGAAAAAGGGCGACTACGACACGTTCGTCGAGCGCTATCGCAAAGCAGGTGAGCTAGAGCGGGGAAAAATGTTGCTCGATGTCTCCACCACAGTGCATCCCCCGCCGGCCCGGGCAGAAACCGCTACAGAGACGGTGCCTCAAGAGAAAAATTAAAGCTGATACTGATGCGCGGTTTGCTAGACGTATTGGGCGGCACCTCATGCCGCACCCAACTTTCAAACAATACAAACGATCCTGCCTTTGGCTGCACTTGGTAATAGAGCCCCTCGGCACCTGACTTCTTCATCGGCGCGTTCATAAACGATTGCATGCGCGGGTCTTCAATCTTCAAGGCAATACTTCCAGGCGGAGTGTCGACGTAATAGGCGCCACTCAGCACCGAGTGCGGGTGGAGGTGTGAGGTATGGTAGGTGTTCTTGGGCATGATGTTGAACCAACATGCAGTCATTGTTAGCTCCATCCCACGCATTTCCCATTTCAAATCTTTCGCAAACTTGGCAGCCTCCTTCGAGAGGGCCGCGGCAAAATCCATAAAGGCCGGCGAGCGGTGGTGCATGTCGCTCAACGAAGAATACGAAGTGTAGCCACCGCGGTAATTCTCCCGCGACCAATCTTTACCCATTCTGTCTTGGGCAGAAAAGGACTGCACATCCTTCATCAATCGACGATTGAGCGCAGCCGAACCACTAAGCGAACCTTGGTAGAGATAAGTAGAGAAAAGACCTTTGGAACTTCCTGGCATGACTTCAGACCTGCAACTTTAAATGACGGGTTTTTTCTGGACTAAGAGCATTGGAAACAAAATTCTTAGGCACGGTGGTTTTGGGAACAGCGATGTCAAACCAGCTACGAACATCTTCTTCCAGACCGACGCCGAGCATGTAATTGTACAGCGCCTTCTTCAATCCCGGATAAAGCGCATCGTGATCGACGCCCGAGCTATCCTCAAAAGCGATGTCATTCACGGCAAATGTAGACGGTACCTGCACCAATTTGATGCCGTACTTGCCTGGATTTTTGCCCACTGGGCTGTGTGCCGTGACCGAAAAACGATGCCAGAAGGCCGACTGAATGCAGCCATTGGCGAAGAGCTGGCGAACGTACTCTAAAGCATCGACTGTTTCCGCCACCGTTTGAGACGGAAAGCCGTACATCAAATAGGCGTGCACTAAAATTCCACGCTGGGTAAAAGCGTGCGTAACCCGCGCCACTTGATCGACGGTCACTCCCTTTTCCATCAGCTTGAGCAGACGATCCGAAGCCACTTCCAACCCGCCACTCATGGCCACGCAACCTGCCTGGGCCATAAGCTCGACAAGCTCCGGAGTGAAAGTTTTTTCAAAACGAATATTGCCCCACCATGATACCGATAGATCGCGCTCCAGAATTTCTTTCGACATGGCGGCCAACAATTTGGGCGGCGCTGCCTCGTCGACGAGGTGGAAACCTGTGTCACCCGTTTCGGTAATGAGCTTCTGCATGCGATCGACTACGCCAGGTGCGGATTGCGGCTCGTAGCGAGAGATATAATCCAGCGAGGTGTCGCAGAAGGAACACTTCTTCCAATAACAGCCGTGCGCCAAAGTAATTTTGTTCCAGCGGCCATCTGACCAAAGCCGGTGCATGGGATTAAGCATCTCACAAAGCGAGGGATACTCTTTTAAGCGCAGTCCTTCGTAAGTCGGAACTCCTGCGTTCCGAAACGGAATATCGTGGAGCGAAACATCCGAGTGCAGAACAACTTTGTTCTCTTCTCGCATGAACGTACGCAGATAGGGGCCGGACAAACCTGCCTTCAGACTTTCTAGAATACTGAGGAAGGGCCGCTCACCATCATCGAGTGTGATGTAGTCGATAAAATCAAATACGCGCGCGTCACTTAGAGTGCGCAGCTCCGTATTGGCGTAGCCACCGCCCATGGCAATGCGCACCTGGGGGCGCTGTTGCTTCACACGCGCCGCAATTCGAAACGCGCCATAAACATTGCCGGGGAAAGGAACAGTGAGACCAATAAAATCAGGAGAGTGGAGTTCAAGCAGCGCCGTCGTTAATTCGTCGAGGCAGTAGTCCACATAAGTGGGATCGGAGTTAAGCGAACTCAGAATCGGATCAAAACTCGCGGCGCTCGCCGCTAACTTCTCTGCGTACTTTGACAGCTCAAAACGGGGATCAATTGCATCGCGAATAAAATCGGCGACATCGTCGATAAAAAGACTGGCCAAAAACTGCGCTCTGTCTTGAGTGCCCAACTGGCCAAAGGCCCAGGCCAAGTTATCGTCGGAACCATCGTCCATTTCGTCCAAAATCGAGAACCGCGGGCCACGAGGTAAAAAGTCAGGAGAGACAATCCGATGAGCCAGCGTGGAATCTTGGTGCTGCAAAAACCGCAAAACAGGCTCCACCCGACGGGCATAGGCGTCCTTTTGGAGCAAAAAGGACTGAACGGTATAGGGCAGTTTTACTTTCTTACCCCCCTTCTGCGATTCGACGATTTGGGCCATTTCTAAGAGCCCTTGGCTGCTAAAGAGCCGCAGAAAGAGCTCTAGCGACAAATCCGCCTGTGCTACGTCGTAGCCCTTTTCCTTAAGGAACCCAGTAAGATAGGCCGTCGCCGGGTAGGGCGTGTTGATCTGGGTCATGGGGGGTGTGAGCAGCAGAATCCGCATTGCAAGGAGTGCTTAACAGTTATGGACCCAGTGAATCAACTGGCTCCTTGATTCTATAAGCCGGAATATGAGAGGTAAGCGACCATGCAAGGCCGCATCTCCCATCACGTCACCTCCGAGGACACCACTGTCTCTCGGTGCTTAGAACACCACTTTCGTCTCCAGCCCGATCAGATCCGGGATTTATTGAAGCTCGGGGCCATTTACTCGAACAAAAGAAGAATCCTCGAAGATCGCGCATTACCCAAGGGCACATACCTCCGTCTGCACCTCCAGCCAAAACGCTTCCGCGTGCAGCAGATCGATTGGAAAGCACGCGTAGTGCACGAGAACAACGAATACATGGTGGTGAATAAACCTCCGTGCGTTCCAGTTCACGCCTCGCTTGATAACCAAGAAGAAAACGCGCTGACGCAAATGCGTAAAGCAACGGGTGTGAACTTATTGGTGACCCAACGACTGGATATTCCGGTCGGCGGACTTTTGGTTTTTGCCAAGACACCCGAATTCCAACGTCGCTACAACACTTGGCTAGCTGAGAAAAAAATTCACAAAGTCTATGAAGCGCTTACCGCAAAGCCGCCCACCGCCGGCTTTCATGTGCACTACATGGAACCCAGCGAGCGTAGTCCTAAAAAAGTCGTGGCTGAAGAAAAGCCCAAGTGGCTACGCTGCGAGCTCACGATCGAAAGCGTCACCGAAACGGAAAAAGGCTTTGTCTCGCGCCTGTATTTACACACCGGTAGAACCCACCAGATCCGCGCGCAGCTAGGTGCGATGGGATGTTCCATTTTGGGCGATGCGCTCTACGGCTCGCAGAATCGCTACATTCCCGGACAGATCGCGCTCTTTGCTTGTCGACTCGAAATTCCAGTCGTCGGTGGCCCAAAGGCTTGTTTTGAATTATCTTCCCCTTGGGGGAAAAAATGCCAAGAGTCCGAGACGCCGCCAGCAAATTCGTCGTTATCCTAACTTTCGCCTTTGGTTTTTATTCGCAAGGCGCAGAACTCAAAGTCATCGAAGCAGCGAGCCCTTACAAGGGCTCCAAGCTTTTTGTCCCCAACGACGGCAAATCGCACGCTGGCGTTTTACTCCTGCACGGCAGCGAGGGCGGATCGTTTCCTTATTACTGGGCCGAAGCGCAAATCATTGCTGCTCATGGTTACGCCGTGCTTGCGTTCTGCTGGTACCACTGTGCAAAAGACCCCATCACCGCGCCTATGGACACGATAGAAGAAATCGATCTCAATAAAACCGCAGACGCTTTCACCTGGCTGAAAAATTCTGCCCACGTCGATAAAAAGAAAACGGCGATTGTCGGAACTTCACGTGGTGCCGAGCAGGCCCTGATTCTGGGATGGAAAATGTCGGTCGATACCAGCGAAGCGCCTGCCGCCATTGCCGTGCACGCACCCTCCGACGTCGTTGTCACCGGATTCTCTTGGGCCGCGATGGATAAGCGCTGCTGGATTTGCAAAACGCTCGATGACGCCTGCTTTAGGGGCGCCAAAGATCCGCGCGGGTGGGACTGGACGCAGACGGTTTGGAACCCCTCGTGTGGCAAAGAGCTAAAAGATCCGCGCACCGAGCCAATGAACGCGTGGATTTGGAACAAAAAAACGGTCCCGACCGATGCTCGCATCGAGATCGAAAACTTCAAAAATCCCGTTTTCCTTACCCACGGCACTGTCGACGAGTGGTGGGACCACACGCGCACTTTAAACGTCGAGAAGACGCTCAGAGATGCTGGCGCGACGCCCGAAGTGCATATCTTCAAAGGCGAAAGCCATGTGTTTAAGACCGTTGCCGAGAACGAGCGCAAAGAGCTGCTGTTAAAGTTTTTGAAGACTTCTCTCGCTCCATGACAAGTCGCGTTAAACCGTAACTCCCTTCCCAAGCCTTCTTGTGCAAGCGTCTCCGGCGCTCGATTATGGATCTTTTTCCATTCAAGCTGAGCTTCGACCTCACCGAAACACCTCCGTATTGACCGGGGCATCTGCGTTGCTGCTTTGCCCCTTTCCACTGGAGAGAAAATGAAATTTACACGTAATTTATTCGCGCTTTTCGCGCTCTTTGTACTCCCCGTGATGCTGTACGTCGCAGCTTGCGGGTCCAAAACACCCGAATATTCCTACGCCGGCCCCGGATCCAAATGGGGAGTTACGCTCAAGGAAGATGGCACCTTTACGATCACCCATGCGCCAGACACCCAGTCTGAGATCGACATGACGGTGAACGGAACGTACACGCGCCTCACCACCGGATTTGTAAAATTGGTGGTCACCAGCGCAACTGGGACTGATGCACCAGACGTCGGAGAAGAGGCTTACGGATTAGAGATTCCAGGATTTGCCTTCATGTTGAAGCCTGTTGGCGACGATTCCAACGTGATCCCGATGGTTGCCTCCGGCAACTGCCCAACGGCTGACATCGCCTCAAATTGGATCATGTTAGAGAAAGCCAATACTTCCGATGCCACGAACACCACCCAAGACTGGTATGGAACCTTTTCTCATAACGTGACTACGAATGTTTCTAACGTCGCAACGAAGTACAACTTGGTGAATACAACC
>JALHPX010000119.1:6284-8530 GCA_022842225.1 bacterium | reverse complement strand
GATGTTTTGCCATCCATTGAGAACGTGCAATTGAAAAGCCCATTGCGGATTTGGATCATAAGAGAGACGCACACCTGCTTGGTAATAGGGAGAGAAGTCCGCAATCAGAGAGCGGGTGTATGTCCAGTTGTTCTTCGAAACAAAAGTCTCAGAGCCGATATGGGAGAAGTAAATCCCAGCGTCGATCCACATGCCTTCCGCCAAGCGGTATCCCGCGGTGGCCTCCTGCAGATGCTGCAAAAGATCGGCGGGGTGGCCCCCTGTCTTTGTGGAATCGCGGTATTCCGTTGAATAGTTCGCCACTACGCTGGTACCGGCCTGCAAGGCAAGTCTACCCCGAACGCGATCCCCGCTTAGTACGCCTTCGACATGCGCAAGGTTGATTGCAAACTCATTGTGCTTTGCAGGCAGAGTTGTGTAGAGCCGTTCCCGATTAGTCGGTCGATTCCCATCAAACGCGTAGTAGCTATCGAGGAATAATCCCCATCGCAGTGCTGGATCTTTGGCCCATGACTGGGTGGATTGAAAAAACAAGACTGTACCAAGTGCTGTCGCAACAACGAAAGATTTCATACCGGTCTCCTATTTAGAAACTTTGCCGGTACGGACATTAAAAAGGCATAAATTTTTTTACTGATTTGGCCTAACTCGGCGTGTCTCATACCTAGGGGCGAGGCGTACCAAAAAAATGGGCGAACGATGCGAGCTTTTGCGCGCAAGTGGCTTCGTCCACTGTGGTGGAGTTTTCGCCCTTGCGGAAGGTTCCGCCAACGACGATTTCGTTACTTCGCGGAAACATATAGTCCGTTCCTTGGGGGCCGTAGCATGCCATGTAACCGATTTTGGCCGGTTCAAACCCCTCATGCGCTTTGATGTAAACCAGGTCTCCGCGAATGGGGATTACGTTTGCATCTTTTACCAAGTCGCGAGCGCCTAATCCGGTGCAGTTAAAGACGACGGTGCCTGCGCCCACTTGGTCTACAATCTCTTGCATCGACCCAAATTTTCGTTGAATGAGCAGGGCGCCCTTTCGTTCTACCTGTGCTTTGAGTCGGCGCATGTACTGAGGTGTGTCGATGAGAATCGTACCGACTTCGTATCCGCTTTGAGTGACGCCTTGGATAGGAAGCCGCGCATGGTGGGTTACCTCAAAAATTTCGGGCAAGGCTTCGAACAGATCTAGGCCAGATTTCTCGCGGGCTTCTTCCGTTACAAACATCGGCATCGAGCGCACTGGCCAGCCCAATCGTTCAAGTGCGCGATAGGTTCGCCAAGAATCGATTTGAATGCGCTTGAGTCTTTCGATTTCCGTTGGCGACGCGGCTTCTAAGTCGACAGAAACGGGACTCCACAAACCACCTGCAATGTTTGAAACGTTGTTAGGGAAAAACTCGTCGGAATAGAGGGTAACGGAATGGCCCAGGCGTTGAAGTTCATCTGCTGTCGTAAAGCCAATGACTCCACCGCCGATCACAGCCACTTTCACTCCGGGGCCCTTAAGATGGTCAGCGCTTTGGGAGATAGCTTCGAAAACAGTTCCCCACGATAGCGTGAGTCCTGCGCCGCCGTGGCCATAATTATGGACGAAAACTGTGTCTCCGACCTTTTCTGTCTCCAGCCGAATACCGCCTTCACGAAACGGACGCAGGCCGACTACGGGCTGAACTTGCGGGGAATCGATGTCAAAATTTGTTGGTGGGGCTGGGTACTCCGGGCGAGGTCCTTCTGAAGAAGGGGATTGCTCCCCGTTTCGATTGTCGGCCAGTGTAGGCGTCGATAATCCCAAACAAGCTACCAGGGCCCATGCTGCTAAGAATTTAGAAAAACGCACGCTTTAACCTCGAAATAGTTTGAGTGGTGGTGCTTATAGCACAATAAAACGCTAACTTTGGTTGGTCTTTAGCTTGAGTTCATGCGCGCGGACTTCCTTGAGAGACCGCCGCAGGATCTCGAACCCCACGACAACCGCCGCGAAACACCCGATCATGATGAGAAGTCCTCCGATCACAACCAACTTCGGGTCCAGATAAGGGACGGCGAATACGAATAAGCCGACCGGCACAATCGCCGGGTAAAAGCGCATTAACAAAACAAAGTTGATCGATAGTGTTTTATCGAGGATACGCCGTCCCTCATCGCCGCCGTTAGCGCGGTAGATGGCTCTCACCGCAAAATAGCCAATAGTTAAGGCCAGCAGAACCCCAATAAACTCCCCGAGTAAAATGCTAGGACTTGGTGTGCGAGGG
>JALHPX010000119.1:0-6274 GCA_022842225.1 bacterium | reverse complement strand
CGATGTAATTATATGCGGCGACGGCAATCGCGGTCGCCACTCCGTAGTGAAATGTGTGCCGATCGGTATACTGGCCGGTCTTCCATTGTTCTTTCAGCGCCTGCAAATCCCAGAAATAGATCATGGGAAAGCGATAGCATCGTGGAATGAAAAAGTGAAATACCTGTCCCGGACAGGGAAGCGGACAGCACTAATTCTCGAATGTGTTCTGGTGAGTGGCCAGCCAGTTTTGGTGGTAGGAGGCGCGTTGAGTCGACGGTTCTTTTTTTAAGTTAATCACCAACAGTTGTTCGGTTGCCGTCAAAATCTTTTGGTAGCTATAGCTTTCGACGTCAGGATGATTCGTTAGATAGTTCTCCGTTGGGCCGCTAGCGACTCCGCGCAATACCCTCAGCTTGATTTGCCCGCCGCTCTTGGAAACGCGGATCATTTCATCCAGCGCATCTATTCCTTGTTTCGAGCCGTGCCAGTAAGTGTAGGCCCAGCTCGAAACCACTAGATCAAAGTGATCGTCTTTAAATGGCATCGCCGTGGCATCGGCCTTGACGCTGTTTCTTCCGTAGGGCTGCACCTGCTTATCTAGAGCAATAGCTTGAGTACCCGTGCCTCGATAAATCATATCGACCGCTTGTGCGAAGCGACTGAAACCGGCGCCGACGTCCAGGATGTTTTTCCCGGAGAAGTCGTAGTCTAGTAATCGCAGGTTAGTGAGGTAGTTCAAAACGCCTCGGGCCGTAGAAGGCACTCTTGTACCGAACCGGGTTTTTATGAGGGCATAGGCGCCGATGTAAGTGAAAGGCATCCATCTCGGCGCGCCGGCCAAAGTCATCGCTAGGGTTGGGGTGGCGAGATAGACATATTTTTCGGCGTCGGTTAACGGCGCTACGGTGAGTAGCGCAACTTTGCGCAGAGCAGGCCCACATTCCATTGCCGGCGCAGGAGTTACGAGCTGCAACCCAATGAGTAGACAAAGAATTTGAAGTCTCGAGGACATAAATCGAGGCTAGTGAATGCACAAAACAGGCCTAGAGCTCAGAAACGAATTCCAACTACTTAGCCGGCGTATACAAGGTGTGGCTCGCCTACTTTTGGACGGTAGAGCCTGGATTTGATACAACTTTGTCTTGAATCTTCGACCTCTTCTTTCAAATCACGATTTCCGCTGGCTCTACCTAGGGCAATTTGTTTCGTTTGTTGGCAGCATGATCACATTTGTCGCGGTGCCGTACGAAGTCTATCAGCTCACCAAGTCGTCGCTGATTGTAGGTCTCTTGGGATCTGTGCAGTTAGTGCCGTTGCTCTTCACTAGCCTCTATGGTGGTTCGCTTGCGGACTCCATGAATAGACGAAAGATTTTGGTCGTAAGTGAAATAGTTTTGATTCTGGCCATTCTCGGACTGGCGCTGAATTCCCGCCTTGAGCAACCTAGCTATATTTTGATTTTTGTTCTCTCGGCGATCACAAGTGCCGTGACTGGGTTTCACCGTCCCGCCCTCACGGCATTAACGCCGCAGATTGTGCCCCAGGAAGATCTACCGGCGATTGCGGCTCTTGGCGCGTTTCAATACTCCATTGGCGCTATCGCCGGACCCGCGCTCGCGGGCTGGGTGATTTCCCAGTATGGGCTTTCTGTCGCCTATTTTCTTGATGTCGGAACATTTGCCTTTGCGCTCTTTGCCTTGATTAAGATGAAAAACATTCCCGCCTTTGAGAAGGGGGCCGAAGCGGGTCTTTCAAGTGTCGTGGAAGGGCTGCGCTATGCCAAGAGCCGGGCAGACCTCTTGGGCACTTATTTCGTCGATATCATCGCAATGTTGTTTGCTATGCCGATGGCGCTTTATCCCGCGATGGCGGAAGCGTGGGGCGGGGCTTCGTCGGCTGGGTGGCTCTACGCCGCGATGCCGTTGGGTGCGATGATTACTTCGTTCTTAAGTCGGTACGCGGATCGGATCTCTCGTCATGGTGCCGCGATTATTTTGTCAGCGATTGTTTGGGGAATTGGAATTTCTGCTTTGGCTTTTGCCGAGGATTTAGGCTTGGCCGTGATTTGCCTAGCCATCGCCGGATTCGGCGACGGCATAAGCGCAATTTATCGTCAGACAATTTGGAATTCGACGATTCCAACTCACTTCCGTGGACGATTGGCGGGAGTTGAGATGCTCTCGTATATGTCCGGACCGTTGCTCGGCAACGCGCGCGCGGGATTTATGGCGACCGCATGGTCGCCCTTTGTCTCGATCTTTGGCGGGGGAATTCTATGCATCGTGTTTTGCGCAGTCTGCGTATGGGTGTTCCCCACACTCTGGAACTACCGCGCTGCAACCAGAGAACCCTCTCTGCGCCAAGCTAGCTAGGTCGCCTCTAGACGTCATTATCCTCGGCATCCTCTTTAAATGAGTACGAGAATCGAAGCTTGGCGCCGCTATAAATTGCCTGGTAGCTATTAGGGGTGTCTGAAAATTCCATTCAAATTGTAGTAGCAGGGGCCAGTGGGTTTATTGGGCAAGCTTTACTGCCGGCGTTAGCCGGTAAGTTTCCCGGCGCCCATATCACGGCGCTTTCGCGAGTGAAGCGGAAGTCTGATGATAAAAACATCGAATGGAAGCCCTGCGACCTTTTTTCAATGAAGTCGCTTGAGGAAGCGCTTCCAGAGCGAGTCGATCTTGCCATTTACTTGGTCCACTCCATGGGACCCACCGCGCAGTTGGATCAGGGAAGTTTTGCGGACTACGATCTGATCCTCGCCGATAATTTTGCCAAGACCCTCAGCAAACGCGGGGTGAAGCATATGATTTACCTGGGGGGATTGATCCCCGAGACAAAAGAGCTCTCGGATCATCTGCGCAGTCGACTAGAAGTCGAAGAAGCATTCTCCTCGTACCAAATTCCGCTGACCGTATTTCGCGCGGGGCTCATCATGGGGGAAGAGGGTTCTTCCTGGCAGATCCTTTTAAAGCTCGTGAGCAGACTTCCCATTATGCTTTGTCCGTCGTGGACCCATACAAAGACAACTCCCACAGCTCTCAACCAAGTGGTTTATGCCATCACCGAGGCCGCCCTCAACCCGCTTCATGTCGCTAAGGTTTATGATTTGGCGGGATGCCAGCCACTTACTTACATCGAGATGATGCGACAGACGGCAGAGCGCTTGGGCAAAGGCCGACTCTTTTTGAGAGTTGCCCTCTTCACACCTTGGCTATCGCGATTGTGGGTGAGTTTGATTACGAATACTCCTCGGGAGCTGGTGTATCCACTGATTCAGTCGCTACGGCATCCGATGCTGGCGCGGAAGTCTCACCTTTTTCCGGGTATCGACGATAATCGCAGTTATCAGTCTTTGCTCGACGGAGTTAATTTTAACTATCAATCGTCGAATCCAATTTTGAAGTTTCGCCCGGCGGGAGGAACCGTGCGTTCAGTGCAGCGCCTGGATTTACCAGCGGGCCGAGACGCGCTGTGGGTGAAGGAAGAATACCTGCGGTGGCTGCCGAAGTTTCTAAACCCGATTCCGTTGGTCACGGTCACCCAGGAAGGCGATCGAGTGGCGATTTCGCTGTTCGGACAAGTGCTGCTTGAACTGAGTTTTAGTTTGGAGCGCAGTCACAAAGATCGACAGCTGCTGTACATCAAAACAGGGCGTTTGGTGCACAAGGAGAATCGCGGGCGGCTTGAATTCCGAGTGGTGCTCAATCGCAAATACGTCATCGCAGCGATCCACGACTATTCGCCGGCGTTGCCTTGGTATCTCTACAAATACACTCAGGCGCGGTTGCACTTGTGGGTCATGCGCTCTTTTGGCCGGCATCTCCAGCGTTTGGACCATCAGGACTTGCGAGTTTCGTCCGCAACTTGAGACGTTGACGTGCCATGACTTGGCGCGGTCGACGAATCCCAGTTCCCCACGGAAACTGGCCGCGGGTTTTTCAAGGGGGGATTGTGAAGGTTTTATCTATCGTTGCTGCCTTAGTTGTCACCGCGAGCGCATTCGCCGGAAAATCGGACTGCGTGGATTATGTGAACGGTCGGATGTCGCTTACCTTTTCTGGGCTTGAGCGCATCACGCGCGCCTGTAAGGGAAATAAAGATGCGGAGTGCTTGAAGTTCATAGCCAACCGCCACTCGCTTACCTTCGCCGGGTACGAGCAAGCTGCTAGTGCCTGCGCTGGCAATGACAATCTCGACTGTCTCAAACTTATCGACGGCAGACATAATTTAACCTTTGAAGGCTACAAGCAGACGGCTTCCGCCTGTAGTCACAACACGGATGTCGCGTGCTTGAAGTACATTGCTGGTAAACACAACCTCACCTTTGCTGGTTACAAACAAGCAGCATCGGCCTGCAGTTACAACCACGGTACGACTTGCCTTGAGTATATCGATCGAAAATTTAATCTGACTTTTGAGGGCTACAAGCAGGTCGCCTCTTCTTGCTCTAAGGTTACCGACTTAGATTGCGTGAAGCGCTTCGAAAAAGGCCGTTCGCTGACGCTGGAAGGTTACAAGCGGGCAGCTTCTTCTTGCGCGGATGAATAGGATGAAAGTCTTAGCAGTTACAATTCGCGTCAAGGCAGACAAAATCGAAGAAGCTCGGAAATTTTTTCGCCAGTTCTTGGCACCCTCTCGGGCGGAAGTGGGATGCATTCAGTACGATCTCTTTCAGTGCGACACGGATCCTCAGGTGTTTTATTTCTTTGAGAAATGGGCTAGCGAAGGAGCGTTTAAGAGTCACAGCCAGCAGCCGTTCTTGGTCGAATTTCGTAAGCGCTATCCAGAGATTCTAGAAGTTCCCAATCAAATTATGTGGCTATCGCCGGTCTAGCGCAGCTCGGGCAGGGCGGCAGGGCGAATGGTGACTCGCTGGCCATTGTCTTGAAGCATTACAAATTCTCCGGAGAGGTTTTGGCCGTCCCAGCTAGGGATTGATTCAAAAATCCCTTGGATGGAATCTGTTCCATACTCTTCGTGCATATCTGCCGGCAAAGCAATGACGCCGTATCTTCCCAAAAGCGCCCGCGGGATGAAGATCTTCCCGCTGTGGCGCAATTCGATTCGCCGCCACGCCACTTCCGTCTTTTTTGGACAGCGCTCCATAGCCGCAGCAGGCGCGGCTAGGAAGAGGGCAATTAAGAGGTGTAGGTAACGCACGCGAGGCAATTACCACGTTTTCAAGACGAGGATCAAGTTACCTGTCCGCGACAGGTAACTCACTGACTTCACAGAGGGACTTAGCCCGTGTTTCGCATACCCGCTGCAATGCCATTGAAGGTCAGCATCAGTGCATCAAGAAGAGCTTCCCGCTCCGGACCTTCGTGATGGTCGTCTGCTCGTAAGCGTGCGAGCACTTCAATCTGCACAAGCCCAATCGGATCGACGTACGGATTGCGGGCATGGATGGAATGTCGGAGCGTTTCGTTATCGGCGAGTAATTGCTTTTTGCCGGTGAGCTTGAGCACCGCCTTTACCGAACGCGCGAATTCCTGGCGGAGCTTCTCGCCGACGGGGCGCAACTCTTGGGGCACCAATCGCGATTCATAGGCTTGCGCGACATCCATATCCGCCTTAGCGAGCACCATCTCCACCAAATCGATGACAGTGCGGAAGAACGCCCACTTTTGGTACATCGTTTGGAGTCGAGTGAGATGGCCTTTTTTCATTGCCGCCTCGAGTGCTGTGCCAACGCCCAGCCACGACGGCACCAGGAATCGATTTTGCGTCCAGGCAAAAATCCATGGAATGGCGCGGAGCGAATCAAGTGAGCCCGATTTCTTACGACGAGCAGGGCGGCTGCCGATTTTTAGGTTGCCCAATTCCGCGAGCGGCGTGACCGCTTGAAAGTAATCAGAGAACTCCGCCGTATTCGCGGTTTCTCGATAAAACCTCATGGAATCGTCGGAAAGATTTTGCAGCAGCTCCATCCACTCTGCTTTCACTTTCTCTTGCTTGCTGAGTGAGCCCTGGAGTGCGCCAATTGCGTATGTCTCCAGTGTTCGCAGCGCGATGCCGGCGAGCCCAAATTCCGCTTGGATCATTTCTCCCTGTACTGTGACGCGAATACGCCCTCGCAAAGTGCCGGGAGGTTGCGCTTTTAGCGCCATGCGCACAGGTCCACCGCCGCGGCCAATTGTTCCGCCACGGCCGTGGAAGAAGAGAATCTGCTTGTCGTACCTTTGTGCAATGTTGGTAAGTTTTTGCTGTGCACGAAAAAGGTTCCATGCCGAAGCGAGGCGTCCACCGCTTTTGGCCGAGTCGGAATAGCCCAGCATGATTTGGAATT
>JALHPX010000118.1 GCA_022842225.1 bacterium | reverse complement strand
ATCGAGTTGTGCCCATTTTAATCGTTTCATTCTTTGGTTTGCTGGGCGTTCTGTGCCGTTACGGAACAGACGTTTGGGTTAGCCAACGCTACGCCGGCGATTTCCCCGTCAGTACCTTTATCATTAACTCCGCTGGCTGCGCGATTGCGGGAATGGTTTTCGCTTTGGGATCGGCAGGAAAGATTCCCTCACCCGCCTTAACCACGGGCCTTATCGTAGGATTTTGCGGCGGCTTCACGACGTTTTCGGCGTATGCTCTACAGACGGTGCTACTGGCAGAGAAAACCGGCTGGACTAGCGCTCTTTGCTATTTTCTGATTAGCCCTCTGGTTGGATTGGCGGCGGCATTTTTATCCATTGCCGCGACTCGCAGTTTGCTCTGATATACTTTTAGAAATAGGAGCCGTTATGTGCATGGCATGCATTGAGTACACTAAAGACAAACTAACCTTAAATGAGTTTTCATTCGCGCTGCGTGAAATGACATGGGATGACAAAAAACATGCAGACGACGTGGCCGCGCTGATGAAAGAATTCGCAAGCGATCCGGATGAATTGAAGAAGCAACTAAAGCTACTCGCTGACCGTTCCCCTCGCCGTTAGGCAATTTATTTCACCGCAAGGAACTCAACACATATCGAGACTTCTCGTGTCCGGGTGTCTCACGCAAGAACTGCTTCACCGTTGAACCAAAAAGTGGCACGACAAAGAGTGCGTTAAAGGCAAACCACACGGCTCCCATCCACCCTAATGCCACTGAGTTACCCATAAAGAATCTGTCTGCAAAACTGGGTGCTGCATGGGTAACGGCGTCGGCACCAATCGCAATAGCCGCTAATCCAACAACGGCCATCAAGCTTGCCACGCCAATCCTTGTAACTTGTCGCCCTTGAAAACTCATATCTGCTCCGTATGCCTACATAAATCGAAACTTGCCCCCCAGTCCTTGCGAGGCTAAAAGGCCGAAGCAACTTTGCTTTTCCCTTCAGCCTCACAATGACGAGGTTTGCCATCATTCAGGCTTAACGATTGCCTTCCAGGCCACGATCGTTACCAGCATCTTCGTCGTCTTCATCCCCTTCGATTGTGTTGAAGGGCGTGCGTGTCGTTTTGGATTTTTCTTCGCGTTCGTTTTCTTTCGACCCGACGCGAGTATTACGATCTGTGATTTCAGAATCCGTTCCTAGGTTCTTTGCCGGATTAGGTTGAACTTGTGGGTTCATATCTTTGCGTGCACCTTGCTGTGCCATAACATCCTCCTAGTTGTGCCACCGAATACGATGGCTGGTTTGAATCGATTATTTGCAAGGCACAGACCAGTTTTCGTTGATAAAACAGGCTCGAATTAGCGCACCGATCCGAGGAGCAGAGCGTTCAAAACTCTGGCTCAGTTGCATTGTGAAACAAGGGAGCGCGGTTAAAGGGTCAGTTTATCGATGATAAAGCTGAGTAAGTAGAAGGTACCGATAGCTGCCAATACTACGATCGAAAGTAGTCCGATCAAAATAACTCCGACAAAAACCCGAGAGCGCCAGGTCACACGCGAAGGATTGATCTCATGTGCTTCAATCAATTGAAGGTTCTTGTCATTCGCGCGCCAAATAAAGTCGAAGATAGCTCCCAGAACAGGTAATTGTCCCAGCAAATTCTCCACCGCGATATTGATCCCCATGCGCGCCAACACAGCAGGGGCACAGCCCAGGTTAGCGGCTTCAATCAAAATATAAGCGGAGATTATGGTCGTGATGAGATCGCCTAGAAAAGGAATTAGACCAATGATGGGGTCCAGTCCGAACCGGATTCCAAACGGGCCTTTAAAGCGAGTATCTAACCAATTCGCCAGTAAGCGCAGGCGGGCGAGGCGTTTATTGTTGTCGGAATTAATCAGAGTGAATTTCGTCATCGCCCATTCTCTTAAAATATTCAGAGCAGCGGTTGCCACCGTTCGCACTTTGGCGCGCTTCGCCGGCTTTTATTTCATCGCTTGTTTTCCACAGGTCTTTCTTCGCTTGGAAGGATAAAGACTTGCCTGAGGAACTATCTTCGCCCACCCATTGGCTATCTGCAAAGCCGTGATCTTTAAACGCGAAATTATCAAATGGCTCGGCTTTACCGCCACCTACCCGAATGGAAATACCTCGATTGTGATCGTGCATTTCAATCTCGATCGCGTCCCCAGAATGGAAATGTTTCTTGATCGCGTAGTCGACCTCATCGCCACCAACGAGGTAGGTGGCCTCTTGGGGATTATTTGCACTATTTGACCAAACCACTTTGAGAACCGCGCGCGAGGAATCGTCTGCTGCCGGCACCAAGAGAGCGAAAAATTTCTTCCCACCCTGCTTCACAATCGCGGGAGTTGCTTCGGCTGCACCCTCGCGCGTTTCAATAAATGCAGCCGCGCGACCCAGTCCAAAATAGCGGTGCGATTTTTCCATCCGAGGATCTCGAACAGGCCGTTCACTTGGCGACTCCTGCCGATCCGGGATGACCCCCGACCAAAACCGATTCCGTACCGACAAAGTCTTTCCGTCTTCGTCCACCGTTAGCTCGACTAAATCGTCGAACTTCATCATGCCTTTGCCGGTGTTCAACCAGATCTGCTTCCCGTCTTGTCGCGCATCGATATAGGGCTTGAGTCTTTTGCTTTCCTCTTCCGAAAGGAAAATTTCGCGCGGCGTCTCCTCACCAGGCACTGCGAAACGCACTACGAGCTGGCCATCGATACGACGATAAAGCACTGGACTGCCGAGTTCTCCAGGCACCGCCATTGGCTCGTAGTCTCCATGCCCGCGTTTCATGATCACGTCAGCTTGGATGCCCAACTCCTCGGCACCATCGGGCAGCTTGCTTACAAGTGCAACTGCGCTTTTCGAAAAAAGCGGCTTGCGCGCAGGCGGATTATCCTGTGGCTGATCTAAAGTGCCGACCAACGAAGCTGGGGATTTGGCGCCACCCGCTAGCGAATAGACCTTGGGATTACTGACTTTTCCGGAGAGCTCGGGATAACGAAGTTCTACTTTTTTCTCTCCATTGAGTCCCCAGGCACTCTGGGGAATATCCTGATTCAAGTGGATATAAAGATCCGGCACTGCGTAGCGCGTGGAGCTCTGAATGACAAAAGGCTTGTCCAATGGATCAATCGGCGGAAAGTACAACGCATCGCCGATGTTTTCGCGATTCGCCATCACCGCCATCGGCCGCGGAAACTGGCTGGGCGAGCGCACTTCTAAATCGGAACGAATGTAAGAGAGCCTCTCCCACTTCAGGTCAGGGCGTCCTGTCAGATATTTACCTTCCACTTCGATCGAAGTGACTCGCAGTTGATCGTCGACGGTAATCGCGATTTTGCCCGTCATCTCTAAAGCGTGATGACTCTCGGAATGGGCATCCGGGAGCGAATAGGCGCGGTTTCCCGATTTAGCAGCATCGAGAATTTTCTCCAGCGCATATAAATTGGCGGGTCCAATATCCAGCACTTCTTGCTGCATCACCGGCACACCGGAAGGCCCCGGCCGATTTACCAACACGGTGAGGAAAGTCTGATTCTCACGACGGACCAGCCTCGGCTGAGACACCCGCACGCCACTCTCGACTGGCCCCTGCGGCCTTGCGGGCGCATGATTTATATTGATGCTGTTTTCCGTGTCGACCTTTGGGTCGGCACAAATCGCATTCTGACAGCATACGGAGGCAATGACCGAAATGGCCACGGCTAACCAATTGAATTGATTGTCTTGCCCCCGAAGCATATGAGTTACCTGTAGATTCGGTATTTAACTAGCAATGCCTGTGCCGCAAATGATCCGCCCGCTAAAAGGAGCAAAGACTATGTCCCTCTCGCAGAGAAAAATTCCATCCCCAGTGGGAGAACTGTATTTAGTGGCTTCAGATAAGGGTCTACGCGGGATCTATAAAAAGAAGCAAGCCGTTCCTGTAGAGTCATCCAAGGTGCTCGATTCCGCCTCCCGCCAACTACACGAGTATTTTAGTGGCGAACGAAAAAAATTCTCCGTGCCACTCGATTTAGAAGGCACCGATTTTCAGAAGAAAGTCTGGGCAGAATTGATCAAGATTCCATACGGCACCACCGTTTCTTACCGAGATATTGCTACCCGCATTCACAGCCCCAAGGCAGTCCGTGCCGTTGGATCCGCAAACGGTAAGAACCCGGTTTGCATCGTTGTGCCTTGCCACCGAGTGATTGCAGCCGATGGTGGATTGGGAGGCTATTCGGGCGGATTGAAAATGAAGAGCAAGTTATTGGAATTAGAGGGGCTTGAGAGCGAAGAGATAGCTTCTTAGCGCCTCTTTGTCCGCCGTCTATTCCTTTCAACTCGGATTTATGTTTAATAGCCGCCATGGCAACCGACCTCACCATTTTGCAGCTGGGTCCCAAAGGCGACGGGATTTGCGAAGGCCTTAGCGGCCCTATTTTTGTGGACCGGGCCATTCCTGGCGACAAGGTAAGCATCCGCCTTCAGATTGATTCTCGCGGCATTCACCGCGGGGAAATCACGGAACTTTTGGAGTCCTCACCTTACCGCGTGCCTGCGCCGTGCCCGCATTACGAAAGCTGCGGCAATTGCACCCTCCAGCATCTAGACGAGCAGTACTACCGTGATTGGAAAGTGGAAGTAGTAAAGGAAGCGCTGACGAAACAGCGCCTGCAGCCACAAGAATGGAAGGAACCGATTTTTATCGGTGAGAAAAAACGCCGACGTGCGACGTTTGCGGCTTTCAAGCAACGAGATAAAGTGGTGATGGGCTACTACCGCCGTCGCAGTAAGCAAATTGCCGATGTGAAGAGTTGTTTGGTGGGCGATCCCAAGCTGCTGTCGTTGCGCAACGCGGTTCAGAATTATATTGGACCTGTCTTGCGCGCCTACACTCCGACTGATGTTTTCTTACAAGTGGTTGGCGACAGCGCAGACATGTTGATCACGGGACCAATTGGCAGAACGGGCGTTCCCGATTCGCAAGTTGTTCAATACTTAGAGCCGCTATTAGAAATCACTTCGCTGTGCAGAATTGCTTGGCGCGAGAGTGAAGAAGCCGCCATCAAGATTATTGCCAGTCACCAACCCGTTACAGCGACGTTCGGCGGACTCAAAGTAAATTTGCCGCCGGATGCCTTCCTTCAGCCGACGGTAAATGGCGAACGTGCACTCGTGGATTGTGTGTTGGCTGCATTACCCGAAAAGGGAAAGTTTGCCGACCTCTTCTCAGGATGTGGCACCTTCTCAGGCCCCATGCTGGCGCGTGGCTCCGTCGATTGTTTTGAAAGCTCCCAAGAGGCGGTTTCGGCGTTGGGTAAGGCTGCTCGAGGTAGACAGCTGCGCGCAGTTCGCCGCGATTTGTTCCGCAATCCGCTGCGCAGAGAAGAAGCAAATCAGTACGACGCGATTGTCTTTGATCCGCCACGTGCGGGCTCGCCCGAGCAAGCTATGGCGTTAAAGAACGCAAAGGTGCCTGTTATCGTCGGAGTCTCTTGCAATCCAGCAACATTTGCACGCGACGCCCGCATCCTCTGCGGCGGTGGCTACCGACTCAAATCGGTTCAGATCGTGGATCAATTCCATTGGTCGCACCACGTGGAGATGGTGGGAGTTTTCGTTAGATAGATTTCTTGCGAAATCGGTGCAGCACGTCGCCAAGCTGGTGAGAGATTTCTCGGCCCTTGTCTTTTAATTCCTGTTTTACGGAATTCCACTCCGACTCAATGCGATCCATTTTATAGAGCAACTGCTTGGCCTGCCGTTCTAGGCGGCGCAAATCGGCGAGCTTTTTGGAAATCTCTGGATCCATCTCTGCAAAATATAAGGGCCAATGCGCGGAATCAAGTTCCCACTACGCGCAGCGCATGGCGGTGGCCTGTGACGACGCTGGTGTAAACCTCAATCGTGCGGCCATCCTGGAGATCGATAAAGTGGTCTTCGGTCAGGGTGAATTTATGCTTAGCCCCGTGACCGTGCCAGAAATCGTAGGTCTTTTCGACCGCCGCCTCGATATCGTCGCGTAAGATGAGCGGCATGCCGGAGTAGGTGCCGTCTGTGCGACTAGGGCTACGCTTTTCCGTCGGTGAAAGCCCCTGGTAATAGGCAAACGATTTCAAATCCTCGTCTGTGGCGAGAACGATTTTGCTGAAACTAAATCCAATCGGCAGCACCAAAGCCGCTTTTAAAAACTCACGTCGGTTCATGAGAAAACCCTCCTATTTTCAATGTTAACCTCATCCCAGCAACGGGGGCCGTCTTGGCTCAGGTAGCTTTAACGGGAGTTAAGCCCGAGTCTAACCGGTAAGCCCCCGATATCCCTGCAATTGCTACGGCCTCAGACATTCTCAATTGTGGGGCAAGCTCTTCTTAGATATAAGTTTTTGTTCATGTTTCGCGTCCTGCTATTCGCACTTCTGATTTCGCGATCGGCCCTTGGCTTGGAGGGACTATTTCTGTGCCCAGAATTGCTCTTTAATCAGGGAACATGGGCACAATTTCCCCACTACGAAGCAGAAGCAATCTCAAACCTCCCTACCGACCGCCCCACCCTCGTGGTGGTCGATGGCCTTTCGGCGGGCGCCGACTATGCCGTGCTGGGAAGAAAAATGTTTCCGCAACTGAACATCATTCATGTTCAGACCGCCGCTAAAATGTCGCCAGGACTGGTCAGCAGCTTTAATCGCTCAAGCTACGACGCCAACATCGTCTACACCCCGGGGCGCCACCATCACCTCATTCGCCTGCTCACACCTTTTAAGAAGAACACGCTGCGCGTTGTTGCCGGCACGGAGACTTCGCCCCGCGTGCGCGCGCTTCTAACCAATGGCTTATCGCTCCCTGGTACGTCGCCAGCGGCTTCAAATATCGTGGGCAACAAGTACCTCGCCGCTCAAGCGGTAAGCCCATTTGTAAAGACCATCCCGGGCAGACAATTCACCGATGCCCGCTCGGCTTGGGATTGGGCGCAATCGCAAGGTTTTACTTTTCCCATGATGGTGAAGCCGGTCGATGCAGCTGGGAGTTTCGGCGTCACGGCAGTTAAATCCAAAGACGAATTCTTCAATGCGTTTCGTAAGGTTCTTGGTAGATGGAATCCACTAGGAATTCGCAGCACCGCAATGTTGGTGCAACCCTATATCTCGCGCAGTGATTTTACCGAGTACGTGGTTGATGCCGTAGTGAATCCCCAGCACGGGGCAAGCCTTGCGGAATGTCTCGTCTACAACAAAGAAGAAATCGACGGCCGGATCACCTACCGCACCACCCGATTGTTGCACCTGCACAAAAATGATCCGCTTTATTCGCCGTTCTTAGGAGTGGCCAGTGGTGTCGCCAAGGCTTACGAGATGACCGACGGTGTGTTGCACATCGAAGTATTTGTGAGGAACGGCAGTTTCCCACCAGAGATTTACTTTATTGAAGCGGGTGCGCGGCCAGGCGGCGGTGGCATTCCAGGATTAGCGCGCGCGGCCGGAGGTTACGATTCCATCTCGCTGCACCTTCTATCGATGTTCAATCCAGACGAGTATGCGCGCGTGATTGCGGGAGAAAATATTCCGAAGTTTCACGGCGTCCAGGTTGAACTTTTGGGGCCGCCGACTAAGGGCCTCATTGGCGAGGTACCTACCGAAGAAGAATTCCGGCAAAGAATTCCCGGTTTTCAATCGGCCTCGTTGCATTTGCAGGCAGGCCATTGGGCAGGACCTGCGCAAGATCTTTTTGAAGGTCCAGGGGTGATCAATATTGTGGGTTCGGAGCAAGTCGTGGATGGGGCGGAGGCTTCGGTGCGCGACTGGGAAACAAGCGGGGACTTGTACCGGTTTCGAACTCCCCGGTGGCGAGACTATATTCGCTGGCCGTGGCCCTAGTCGATTCGAAACTGGCCTACATGCCTGTGTTTTTTTAAGCCGCTGAGATTTCGTTTCCAGCAAATTGTGGATTAGCCGAAGACAAGATTTTCATTGTGGTAGTGCGTGTACAGAGCCAGGTGATCGCTCAGTCCTCTTCGCGTTTTGGTTGTGCACCAAGTCTTTCGGAACATTCGGTTCATGTTGGCACGAAACATAGCCGCAGTGTGATTCAAACAAAAAATTGGATCCCAACCTAGCTTCTTTAATTCCCCCTGACCTACAATTGCACTCCTGCCACCTTTGGTTGTTTCGTGTCGCGCATTGGGGAAATACTTACGCAGATGGAATGGGTAGCTGGGGTTTTGGTCGGATTTGAATAGAGCATCGGGTTTCACCAGCTTTTTTAGTTCGTCGAACATCCTGCGAAGAGCCCGCGGCCTTTCGTCCTTTCGATACCCATACTTTTTTCGCGATTTAGCCGCCAAAAGCCCTTTAGCGGGATTCGCGCAACTTCGGTAAAAAGAATTTCCCGTTGAGGAGTAACCGCCAGTGCAATGCTGAGCGGCTTAAATTTCGTATGTTCGAAGGTTTCCATCTCATCAAAAACCACTTGTTCCAACTTCGCGTTTTCAAACCGCGTGAGAAATTCAGATTGGGCGATGCGACACTGTTGCGCCAGAAACCGGAATTTCCGGACGACCGTGATCCGATTCACTCTTAAGATGCGAGCT
>JALHPX010000117.1 GCA_022842225.1 bacterium | reverse complement strand
GAGGGCGTTCTTGTAAAAGGCCCAAATCAGCACGCCAAAAACCAAGCATCCCCAGCTCACCCAAATCACCGACTCGTACATATTTGTAACGGGCGGACGGCCGGCAATTAAGCAGCGCAGAGCAAATCCATAGGTGTGCATCAGCATGCCCACTCCCAGAGCAGCCATACCGCTCCGGACGAGTAATTTGTTCTTGGAAGTCTTTTTGGAAACTAGACCCGCCAGCAACAGGCAAAAGCCCAATAGATAAATTATCCAGGACCAGCGAAACGGTCGCAAATGATTGAAATGCACTTCGCGTTTGAGAGCGCTCTCCGACGGGTAAGCAGACGCACCGAGATCGGTCTTGATGAACTGCACGAATGCCGAAGAAGTGGACTGCCACTTCGCTGCGTCTTTGGAAAGAAATCCATCCAGCATCGCGCCCGTAACATCGGCTAGAGCCTTCATGCGTTCGGCCGGATAATTGGAGCTGGCAGTGCGATCAGTTAGGTCGCCCAGGGAGAACCACGCGGTTTCCAACGACGTGCCATTGGGCAAAATCGTCCAAGCGCGCCCTGTGACAATCGCTTCTAAGAATCCGCGACGTGCTTGTAATTGCATCGCTTGTTTTTCTAAATCGGTGAGCGGCTCGCTCTTGCGTTGCTTGGGAAGTGCGTCACGCAAAATCGCTTTGAGCGGTTCATTGGAGGTTAATTCCTCAGGTGAGAAATGGCGGCGTTTCTCGTCGACACCAATGGCTTTGCGCAATTCGGGCGAATCGACCAACAGAAACGGCTCCTGCTGCCAGTCTTTATCAAATTGCACTAGCCACGAGAAAACTGTGAAGAGCGCCTTTTGCCCGGCCCATGATCGCTTGCCCGTCAGGTACTGAACGCTTTCACTTGCAAAAGTATCTAACGGCTTGAGACGGCCGCGATCTTGAATCGCCAAAGTTTGGACCGTGCTCCAGTCGTAGGGCGATTCTGGCGGAACTACGGCACTGAGCGAAAGACTGGTGAAAGAAAACAACAGGAGAAATAGAACGGCGCGTAACCTTGCCGTCGATGCTCCCATCGATGCAAACCGCTGGTGTGAAGCCATGGAGTTACTCCTTTTTGCCGCCGAGAAGCTTGTTCCAGTAATGAGGGTTCATGTAAAACATCAAACCGATTCCCAAACACAGCAGAATCGACCCTAGGTACTTCACCCACCGTCCTGGATCTAAGTTGACGCTAAAGACGGAGATTGGCGGTTCGCCGTCTCGCAATTGATAGCTTGCCTGATAAAAAGTGTAGCCGCCATGTTTGAGCGGTTCGTTCATGCTGATGTGCGCCGTTTCCACAGCCGTCCCAGCTGGGGTTCTCACTTCCACATCACTGGAGTAGCCGGCCGCTTTTTCAGTGCCCGGATCCATTGCCACGGTAAATTTGTTCAGATGCAGTGAGAATGGCAAAGCTAGCTGCTCGCGATCAAAGCGCACGCGGTACCTTTTACCATCGGAAACAATCGCGCGCGTATCGCCTTCCAAGATCCAGTTCTCGCCCGCAAAATCAATCTCACTACCTTCTAGCTCCATGCGAATGGCGCTTAGGAAATTGCCGCTCGTGCCAGCGACTTTTTCGACATACACCGGCTCCGTGGTCTCAATCGCTGCCGGGTACCAGCGGCGAATGCGCACGCTGGTGTCCATCCAGCCGATGGGCGTGACTTTATCGACGATAAGCTCACCGCTCGTCTTTAAATCGCCGCTTGCACCCATCGATCGGAACAAAAGCTTTTTGCCGTCCGCACTCTGTGCAATTGCCAAAATGCCCTGACGGGATCCGACAAACGCCATCTCGGGCGAATTTGTCGAAGCAATAAACCGTAATTTCGCGCCCAGGCGATCGGCGGGCTTCTTGCCGTTGCGACCGTGAAGCGTATCAAACTCGGGGAAATTCGCGAACACCGTATGCTTTTCTTCGGTGCCACTGGGATTGCGAAGCTTCAACTGAATCGCCGGATTTACTGGCTGCTCGGACTTAGAAACCAGCTGGTTGTTCTCAACCACCGCGTAAGGCAAATAGCGCTCCACCATCACTTCTAGTGAAGTCGACGCCACGCGCGTCCATTTGCTAATGGCCTTGCCCACCGGCACCTGAAACTGCTGCCCGTGATAGGATACGACGATTTCACCCGGGCCTTTGGCTTTGCCGGTTTCTGGCATCGTGCCTGCCGCGCCTTTAATAAACGCTCGCTCTTGGTCTTCGGTCCAGAGTTTACGGAACGCAATTTTAGCAGGCCCCAAACTCACTTCCGACCAGGCGTCGGGCTTATTCGCTAAAAGAATCTGATCGATTTCGCCGAACCGCGAACTCGCTAACTCCATCTCAATTCCCGGGACGCCGACCTCGGGGAGTGGAGAGGGCTGCAAGCGCTTGATAGCCCGTACGCGCGGCAGAAATTCTTTTACGACGAGTTTTTTGCTGCCGAAATCGATCTTCAGTAGATCGCCTTGCTCTCGAAGTGCGCTCTCTGGCACAGGGAACGCCTGTTGCGTATTATTGGACTCATCAAAAATGGAGAGATGAAGCGCGTTCAGAACCACGCGTGATTCCTGGGACGATTCAATCACGGGTAGATTGCCGTCGACACCGAATTTCTGCGTCAACCAGCTACCAAATAAAATAACCAGGATACCTAAGTGCGTGACGACGAATCCCGTTTGGTGGCGCTTCCAGGGATAACGCGAGATCGCTGCGCACAAAACATTGAGTCCAAGTAAAAAGAGGACTCCGTAAAACCAATACGTGCCGTACACCATCACATGCGCGGCGCGCATGCCGTAGAGCGATTCCAGCACCGTCGCTACCGACAGCACCGCGGCGAGCGTGAGAATAGAAATCACCGCAAGCTTGAGGGAAGCAAAGAACTTAAAGATCTCTAATTGGCGAAATGGGGGAAAGGTCATTACGACCGAAACCTCAATTTGACGGGTGCTGCAGCGGACTCGCTCTTAAGCTGCAGTTCCTCTGGTTTGTCCAAAAAAGTCCGATGAATGTAAGCAATACCATACGCCTTCTGGGGGTTGTCTGGCAAAACTTCGGCCGCGACCAGCGACCCGGCAACCGCCCCTGCCAGGGAGACCACTTCTGCGGGTAGTGCCATATCGGCATCCCAGTTCTCCAGCTCCACGCGGGCCAATTTGCGATTCACCCGCCCGTAAGAAAGAATGCGCTCAACAACTTCTTGCCCCGGATAGCAGCCCTTTTGCGGACTAATCGAATGCTCAAGCCCGGCCTCCAGCGCCAGAGTCTTATCCGTCGTCTCTTCGCCGACTGCGATCAGCCCGGCGTCTAGTCTAAAGAATTCAAAAAGCCGGTAGCCCAATTGCGGAATGGCTAGAACCTCAAAAATATTCCGGAGCGTGGCTACTTCTTTTTCGGGGCACAAGACCCAGCTTAAAGAACTACGAAAAGGGTCCTTCCAAATCCAAGCTCCTGTCGCGGGATCGGGAACGGCAAATCCGGGCATCATGGGCTCCGCCAAATGCAGCTCAGAGAGCAAAAAATCCCACAGGCCCAAGGCTTTCCATTCAGGAGCTAAAGCAATCTGCAAATTCTCTTGAAAGTGAAACTGCTCCAAATGCTCGGCAGCAAACTCCCCCTTGCCTGGCGGCACCAGGTACAGAAACTCAGTGACCGAGACGGTAATAAAGTAACCCCACAAGATCGGCACTGCCTTGCCCGTGAGAAAAGCGCCCGGAGAAACTTGCCCCGCCTGCGGCTTTTTGAAATTCACCGTCGACATGCGGTGGAGGTAATCGGCTGCATCGGGACCGGAGATCTTTACCGTAGACCAATTCGAAAGATCAAACCAACCGCCCTGGGATTTTGCCAAAGCGTAATCGCCAGCAAAGCCTCTGTACTCCCAGACGACCTTCTGGTTCTTGAAATCCTTTAAAAAAAGAGGACTATCCATGACTAATTTGAGTTCGCTAGTTTGCGTAACAGATCAAAAGTGTAAATCCCGGTATCGTGTCCATCGCTCCACACGAACCGGATGGCGTAGCGGCCGACGGGCTCGATCTTCTTCGGGCGCACGTCCATTGGAACCGTCGCGGGATCGAGGCGCTTTTCTGCCGTCCACTCGTCGACACAATGAGCGCAACGGCAATTCAAGCGCAGATCCCTCACGGCATACTCACTCTCAACTCCATCACTCCAGGAAATCCCCAGAGTCTGTGGGCCCTTTTGGTGGAGTTGAACGGGTACGGGAATCAAAGCCATTTTACGACTGCCATTCCATAGAAAGATCTTTTGCCACTGGCGAGTGGTACTTCGAGTGCGCAATCGACAGCTCAGAAGCGACTCGGCTAGCGAGTATTCTAAAAGCGTTGCCCGATTCCGAATTGGAGAAACTCGCGACGACGGGAGTACCGCTATCGCCGCTCTCCACTACGCGCGGATCAATTGGAATCGAACCTAAAAACGGTACGCCGTTTTCTTCCGCGAGCTTCTGACCGCCGCCACGACCAAACACAAATCCAGACATATTCTCGACGACACCCAATACAGGGACCTGAACGCTTTGGAACATCTTAAGTCCCTTGCGCGCATCGATTAAGCTAACTTGCTGAGGAGTGGTGACAATGACGGCTCCGGAGAGCGGCGCATTTTGACTGATCGTCAACTGCGCGTCCCCTGTGCCAGGAGGCATGTCGATCAACAGATAATCGAGATCGCCCCACTTCACTTGCGTTAAAAATTGGGTAAGGGCGCCGTGGACCATTGGTCCGCGCCACACCACAGGCTGATCTTCTGGAATAAAAAATCCCATCGAGATCACGCGTACGCCGTGTTTTTCCACGGGGATGACCGTGTCACCTTCCATCATCGGCTTGTCTGTAATTCCAAACATCAAGGGGATGCTGGGGCCGTAGATATCGGCGTCCATCAATCCGACCTTGGCTCCCGCCCTGGCCAGTGCCACCGCTAAATTCGCCGTGACCGTGCTCTTACCGACGCCGCCTTTGCCGCTGGCAATCGCAATCACGTTCTTTACGCCGGGCAACGCCAGCTTGCTGGGCGCCACATAGGCCTGGCGGACTTGCGCCGTCATCGTGACTTGTACCGACTCCACGCCTTCTAGGCCGCGGACTAAGTCTTCGCACTGCTTCTTTAGATCTTCCTTCACAGGACAAGCAGGCGTGGTCAATTCGACGGAGAAGCTGACTTTCGACTCATCGATTTTAAGGTTTTTGATAAAACCCAACGTGACGATGTCCTTTCCCAGGTCGGGATCCATGACCTGAGAGAGAACTTTCAAAACGCCGGATTCGGTAACGTTATTTTTTGATCGGAAAAACACTCCCATTAAATAGTCGGTTTTTCCTGAGAAAGCAAAGCACCGAGAAGCTAGCGGCCGTGCGGCGGGAGGGGTTTAGGCTTGGAGAAATGGGTAGGTGCCGGGGATACGAATAACGAGTTAGCCGTATCGCCTGGAATCGCCCGGGAAAGGATAAAACCGAGGCCAAAAGCCAGGGCAAATCCCATCGCGAGGAGAATTTTGCGCCACTGCAGCCCGCGGACCCGACTTCGGCCCTCTTCCTCGCCTGTTGGGAACTGTTCGAACGCCACCGCAGGCTCGATCACACCCTGTGCATCGAGGTACTGCAGAATGGCTTTTTGCGGTTTGGAAGATTTTTCCGGCCCTAAGAACTCTTCGAGATCGGCTATCAGACTTTCAACTCGGCCGTAGCGGCGCTTGGGATCCTTGCGCAGGCATTTTTCAACGATAGCCTCCAACGCACGCGGAACTCCGGGCTGCATTTTGCGGATCTGGACGTAGCGCACTTCGCGGATGCGTTGGAAAATCGATTCGCCGCCTTCTTCCTTGAAGGGGCGGACGCCCGTGAGCATTTCGTAAAGCACGATGCCCAGAAGAAAAACATCGGCGGTATGAGAAACTTTGTCGCCCAGAATTTGCTCGGGCGAGAGATAGCTGGGAGAACCCACCATCACACCCGGACGAGTGAGTGAAGTGTTCTCCACCTGCAGCACAATTCCAAAATCCATCAGCTTTACTTCGCCGCGATTGGTGATGCGAATATTCGACGGCTTGACGTCGCGGTGGATCAGACCGCGTTCGTGAATGTAAGCCAGGCCCTTGGCCACTTCGAGCAAGATGGCCGCCGCAATTTCAGGATCGATCGATTCGGTTTTATCGATGATGGCGGAGAGATCTTTGCCCTCAATATACTCCATCAAGATAAACGCCTGGCCCGGTTTCTCGACGTAATCGTAAACGTGCGCGATGTTTTGATGCAGGACAGCGGCAAGGGCGCGGGCCTCGCGGCGAAAGCGCTCGGCGGTTTCTTCGTTCTGAATCAGTTCGTCGCGCAGGCGCTTTAAGACGACAAATCGTTCTAATGAGGGCTGCCAGGCGCGAAAGACGTGCGACATGCCTCCTTTGCCAATGAGCTTAATATTCTTAAGCTCACCGCGAAGACCATCGACGGAAACTGCTTCGGATTCATCGGGCAAAGATGGGCGACTCATGGAGCCCCATTGTATCAAATAAAGCGGTGGTAAAAATACGCGCGGCCTTCTTCTTTCGAAGAAAGCCGCGAGTGAGAGAGGAGTAGTGGTAACGCGCAAGTGGGATTTTTCCCCAACCGACGCGACTGCTGCCCCGAGCAGTTTGGTGTCTTAAGCAGTTGCCCGCTTAAGAAAGTGGTCAAAGATGCGTTTAACGCGTGGCGCTTGGCGGCAATTGTGCTGATGCAAGCTGAAGATCCGCCGGAACGCCTACGTGAATTTTTACGGGAACTCGGCTGAGATCCCGAAACTGTGCGCCCAATCCGCTTTGAGGATCCTTAGTAGGTACAAGGATCATCAGTGCTAACAAGCTTCCCAGAGCGAGCATTTGATGTACGAGCGTTGCGGCCCGGCGAAGCTGAAGTTTAGTAACGGACATAGGATTAGCCCCCAACCTGACTTTGTCCCTCTCAGGCAAGTCAGACGAGATAGCTAGATTGCAATGGGGTGCCAAAGCTGGAAAACAGCTGCCCAAACCCCTCTAAATGCGCGGGATCGCATTTAAAACGTTCTGGCGGAGGGCAAATCGTCGCATTGTTAGACAGCCGTCAAATTGTTAGACAGTGCGACAGTTTTGGGTCCTCAAGCCTCAAAACCGTTTGATACACTAATAAGGTGAATACCCTCTTTGTAGGCAGTATCCGCTCCACTGACACTTCCCTGCACTATTTCTCGTCCTTAATAAGGATGGGACACCGCGCATCGAACTATGACCCGGATTTTTTTGGGACGTCGGGGACTTTTGGCAAAATCGAACAAAAACTCCGCAAAGGGCCTACTGCGGCTAAGAAGGCGCAAGTCCACAATGAGTTTCTCGGTATTCTCTCCGCCAATACTTGGGATCTTGTTTTTGTAATGGGCCAGAATTTTTTTGCGGAAAGCACGATGGCCGAAGCGCGCAAGCGAGCCGGATCTCAAGCGCGCTTTGTGTTTCACTCGCACGATAATTTGTTTTCGAACGGAGTCTTAAAGGGAGAGGATTTCTTCTCGGCTCTCTCTCATTACGACTGCGTGTTTACGACCAAGTCGCAAAACGTCAGCCTGTATCAATCCATGGGACAGGAAAAAACTTTCTTTCTCCCTTCGGCATATGAGCCCACGGTGCACCGGCCTATTCCAGCCAGTGAGAGCCGTCTGGGTCGTCAAATTCCCGTTAGCTTTATTGGCACCTTTGATCACTCAAGGGTGGAAATCGTCAATGCAGTGGGGTGGGACAAGCTTGAAGTTTGGGGCGACCATTGGCAACGCTACGATCGAATGCGGGAGCATCAAAATAAGATTCATCCCGCAGCCGTTTACTACCACCACTTCGCCGACATCACCTCGCACAGCTCGATCGCCTTGGGGCTTTTGCGCAAAGAAGCGATGGATCGCCACACCCAACGCACGTTTGAAATCCCCGCCTGCGGTGCCTTGCAACTGGCGCCTCGCACTCCGGAAATTTTAGGCTTTTTCGACGAGAAAAAAGAGATCGCCTGTTTTGACTCGCTCGAAGAACTAAAAAGCAAAGTAGATTACTTCCTCACTCACGAGACCGAGCGCCGGAAGATGGCGGAAGCAGGCTATCGCCGCTGTATCGCAGGCCGTCACACCTACCAAGACAGAACCGAACAAATCGTAGCTGCCGCCTTTGAAAAGAAATATTCCCGAGCGGGATAACTAGGGCAAGAAACGCGAGCGCTCTTCGGCACTAGGCAATCGGCACGTTGGTAACTTACCAAACAACTTGTAGCGGTAACGCGCGATAAGACTGTATACGCCGTTGCGCAAAAAACCGGGTACCCAGAGTGCCACTTTCGCAGCCGCAGACCACGGCCAGGGCAATTCTTTGGCTGCTTGGAGCGCTGCTTCCGAACGACGGTAGGTCTTGCCGTTTTTAGTGACGACCATCGTCTGCAAATCTTCTCTCAGACCAATCGGCAAAACGCGAGCGGCTGTCTCTCCCTGGAGCGGCGAAAACTTCAAGCGCCCCTGCTTGTCGTGCCGAAGCAAGAAATCGACGCTCTTATTGCAAAAGCCGCACACGCCGTCGAAATAGACGATTGTGTCGC
>JALHPX010000116.1 GCA_022842225.1 bacterium | reverse complement strand
AAGAAAGTAGAGAATTTCTTCGCGAGCCAGTTCGCTGGGGATCCGACAAAGTACAAGGTGGTAGTAGACCCGGTGCATCCGGAGCACAATGAGATAGACGCCTCTCTGCTACTTAATCCCTTGGGCATTAAGAATGATCGGTTCGAGCTTTCCGCGACGACGGATAATCGACCTTTCTTCAACTTCACACGGCGCACCTTTGCACCAGTTACCGATGACGACGCGCGATGGCTCTCTCGCGGAGGGGTTCAGTTTCTCAAGGACTCATCGAAGGGATTCGTTCCGCTGGACATCATTCATTTAGCTCTAACAGCGGTGGTAACTATCTTGGTTGCCATCATTTTTTTATTTCTTCCGAGTTTCCTTTTGCCTGCGAGCGAAAGACCGAACCTAGTCTCTTCTGCGCCTGCGATTCTATACTTCGCATGTTTGGGAAGCGGTTTTATGATTCTCCAAAACGCTCTCACTCAAAAGGTAATTCTCATTTTAGGCAGCCCAGCCATTGCACTCACCACCACCCTTACTAGTATGCTCGTGTGCGCGGGTGTGGGGAGCTTTTTATCTTCGAGGCTTACCGATTTTTTTCGCAGCAACGTTTTTCTTCTTTTCCTTTTCCTAGCATTGCTAGCTCCTGGTACATGGGCGGCTTTGGACTACCTGATCGAGCTCTCCGCAAACTGGCAAAAATGGATCGCTGTCTTGAGTGTCGCTGCTTGTATCGCCCCCCTTTGTATCGTTCTGGGAATGCCTTTCCCAATCGCAATGGCAAGAATAGGAAACGAAAAACGACTCGTGGCGTGGTGCTGGTCAATCAATGGCGTGTTTTCGGTGGTAGGAGGGCTTTTCTGCACTCTGGCGGGCGCTTTTTGGGGACTTCAATTTACCGTTTCGTCGGCGGCGCTGCTCTACTTAATAGCTGGATGTCTTTACCTTCAACTGGGACAGATCCCCAAAAGAATCTCGGAGGAGGTCTCGCTTGATTCTCACTTCATTACTGGAAAACTCCGAGCTCCTCGCGTTTAGCTTTTCTGGTGGCTTCTTCCAGAAATAGGCGGCATAGGGGTGGCTCTTGTTTAGGATACGCCATTGCATATCTTCGGGGACGTAGCGCTCGATCCTGGCATCTATTTCTGGCAGTACCAAAAAGAAGGAATCTTCCGCGGCAAGTTCTTCGAAAAGACTTTCAGAGCCTAACGCAATCGATCTAGTTGTATGCTCTGGCATGTAATAGCGCATCAACCCTCCGGCGTAGGGGAGTTCGGCAATCACGTGGGGCGAAGGGTATTCTTCGGAGATTCTCTGTGCCAGGTTCTTCCAAGAATTTTTCCATTCTCGGCCCGGCCGGTGCAGACACAGTCCGAAGAGAATCAGACATCCTAACCACACGGTGGCTAAGGCCCTTGCTTTGGGAGACGTGGAACTAATTTGAACAATCGCGAAAAAGTGAAGCGCTAACCAAAAGGGGAGTAACGTCCTCAAAATCAAGACCGGCTTTACGCACGCTGAGAAAACAACAAGAATCATAAGGTAACTGACGGCGCCAAAGAGATAAGGCCAGTTTCGCCAAAAGTGGCCAGCCGCCGAAATGAAGACTAGCCAGGCGAACCACGCTGTAAGCAATGAGAGAGAGCCCCAAGCTTCAAAAGGGCGTGCCGCCAACGAACTAACTATTTGACGGGGTAGTTCTGATAAATCAAACAGACCTATCCAGTCGGGGCAGATTTTTAGGATCGAACTCCGATTAAGCCATTTCCCTGTGGCAACGACCGCGATACAGCAAACCCCTAGCCCCAATAAACTGAAGCAAAGCACCTGCGCTCTGTCGCGAGGAGTAGAACTAGAATTCAATTGCCGTATTTGTAAGGTTACCAGCAGGCAAATGCCAGCCATCGGAATTCCGATGGGGTGGGAGAGAGCGGTAAGGAGTGCACTAAAAGCCAACACCCAAAGTGAGGAGCGGGGCGCCCCTGGTGCACAAGCCATATCAGCGGCTACTAGGGTGTTCATGGCACAAGCCATCAATAGCATGTACCAACGCAAGTCCGTGGAGTGCTCCAAGAAAATAGGAAAAAAACCAAAAAGTAGAGCAGCTGATACCACCACGGCTCTAGATTTGGAGTGGCCCCACGCCAGTACAATGACGACTGAGTAAATGCTTAACATCAAAGAAAGAGAGCGCAGATACCAGATCGGATCTTCGAACCTTCCCCACAAGGAGAGCAGTACGTTGTAAGAGAAGGAGGAGGGATCGGTCAGAATGCCGTCAAAACCGTAGTAGAGACGCTGCATCGAAGACCACTCATCGTTCCAAATCCCATCGTTTAACCTAATGGCTCGTAGATAGATCGCTGCACCACACAAAATAGTAAGGAGTAGCCAATACAGTTTAGTATGAATGCCGCGCTGGTTCATGCTGGTCTTTTAGGAACGGAAAGATTGGGATCGTTGGGATACCATGATGATATCAAAGTTTTGGCATCATCAGTAGGAGGCGCTTTTTCGTGTCCACTTTGGCATTCCCTGTGATTAACTCGCTTGCTGCTTCCTCCAGGGATTCCGATCCACCTGGCCTAATCCAAGAGATCCGCGGCTATTTGAAAATATTTGGCGATCTGCGCGGCGCGGCCGTCCAGATTTTGTGCGCAGCTGTCATCTCCGGGATAATGGAGGCGTGGGGGATAGCCCTCTTTCCTCACATCCTCTCTGACCCGTCCCAAACCCTACCTCTGCTTTCTTTTCTTGGAGTTTCCTCACTAGCACTGGTGTTCGGATATCTGTCCGACGAGTGGAGTTGGGTTTTTAAAACAAATCTAGAGGCAACCATTCGGTTATCACTCGTCGATTACTTCGCAAATCTCCCTTGGTCGGCCGCCAGCCAAGTGCATAGCGGCCGCATTCATCGCACCTTCACCACCGAAGCGTACGAAATAGCCAATGGCGCCTACTCTTTGATTCGTGCGGGTGCGGCTGTCGTTACGATGATCGGGCTGTTTATCGTCGTAGCCCTGCACTCGTTAGTTTGGTTTGGATCCTTGCTACTAATTGCAGTTACGCTGCTGAGTATTTTTGTTTTGTTTCACAGACGCTCATGGGCGCCCCTTGCTCGCGGCACTGCGCTACTCAGCGAAGCGATCGATAAAACGGGCGATACCTGGCAGTGTCTTAAGTACTCTCGAAGCACCGAGGAATTCGACTTTATCAGGCAAGCTCTTTCCGATGATGTAAAGCGTACTTCCCAAGTGAAACGACAGTATCGCATTCTGTATCCAAGAATCGCATTTGCGACTCGGATGGTGTGCCTACTTGCAATCTGTGGCTTTGTAGCCTCCGCCATGCATGCGGGTTTGCTACACGGCTATGCCTGGCTTGTTCCCTTCGCCATTTTCTATCGCTTGGTGCCACACGTCGTGCACATGCACTCCTTGCTTCACGATGCGCACACGAGCTTTCCATGGGTACTCGCATACCAATCCATTCAAGAAATCGGGGATAAAAAGAACTCCGATCAGCTCTCGTTTTGCGAGCCAAAGAAAGTTCCCGACTTTAAGTTCCAGATAGATCTGCGGCAGGTAAGTTTTCACTATGATGCTAGAACGCCGGTTCTAAATGGGCTCTCTCTGTCTATCGCCAAGGGAGACAAAGTGGCCATCACCGGGCCCTCTGGCAGCGGTAAGAGCACACTTATTGATCTGATTACGGGACTACTTTGTCCCACCCATGGAACGCTCACTTTGGATGGCACAGACTTTACAAATCTTGATCTGGCAGCTTGGAGAAAGAAAGTAAGCCTGGTTGCCCAAGACACACTGCTCTTTCAAGGGACGATCGAGCAAAATATTCTTTGGGGACAAGCTTTCAACCCAGAACTCCTCCAGAAATGTGTGCAGAGAGCGGCACTGGATTCGTGGGTCCAATCCCTTCCTCAGAAGTTGGCCACACCTATAGGTGAGTTGGGAAAGACCATCTCCCGGGGACAACAACAAAGAATTGCCATTGCTCGGGCCCTCTACCGTCAGCCAGAGTTACTCATATTGGACGAGCCGACAAACGGGCTGGATAGCAACTCATGCAAAATGCTGTTTGAATTGATGGCGGATTTACCGACCAATCTAACTCTTCTCGTTATTACGCATGATCTTCGACTGCTCCCGTACTGCAAGACGGTTTACGATTTAGACGAAGGTATTCTTAGACCTCTCCCAGTGACCGGATAAGCAATGCAATACCACCCTTTCATCTCGAATCTGCTTCCCTGGAGAAACCGCAGAATTGCTCGCTTCGAAAAAGAGGCCGCTTGCAAACCAGCTTGTGCCTCGGGCGGAGATTTAGATCTCGAGCGGCAGATAGACGAATCCATCGGTTGGTTGTTGAGGGCGCAAGAGGTCACAGGCAATGGGGGATTGTCCGAAGGCTACAACGTTCGCCTCGGTAGCTGGGGGCCTGCTTACGCCGAAACAACCGGATATGCGATTCCGACTTTGTTAGTTGCCGCACGTACTTTCCCGAAGTGGGAGGAATCTCTTACCTCCGCCTGCACGAAGATGGGTTACTGGCTCAAGAGTGTGCAGCTGCCGTCGGGAGCGATCGCTTCAGGGAACCACAAACACCTTCGCGCTTTTCCGTCGGTTTTCAATTGCGGCCAAGTTCTCCAAGGCTTCCACGCCTTAATTCAGCACGACAAAGATTTCGATAGGCCCGCTCGCGCCGCCGCAGGATGGATGTGTGCCGTGCAGGATGACGACGGCGCCTGGCGCAAAGGGGTTTCCGCTCTCGTGGGCCCCGGTCACCACGCATACTATGTCCGGGCCGCTTGGGCGCTGGGCGCCTACGGGGACTCTGTCGGAAGCGAGAGGTTTTTTAAGTGCGCACATAAAAATGCCCAGTTTGTTTTTGAGCAGGCAACCGAAAACTGGTTTTCTCGAATGAGTTTTGTAGACGACGACACCCCACTTCTGCACACAGTGGCCTATACGTTGGAAGGGCTTCTCGAACTCTCCGTACTTTTCTCCGAACCAGCTTGGTTCGATGCAGTGACGTGGGCGGCGGAGAAGATAGCGCTCTTGCAGAATCCAATTACGGGAGCACTTCCCGGTAAACTCAAAGCGCCGTATTTAGCCGCTTGTGATTGGACAACAACGACTGGGAACGCGCAGATGGCGGCTATGTGGTATCGATTGACTGAGCTGAGTGGAGACACAAAGTGGCTGCCATTTGCCGACCAAGCAGTGGCATTTAACTGTCGACTCCAAAACACAGGCTCTCATGAACAGAACTACCGTGGAGGGCTCATTGGCTGTCATCCGTATTCGGCTGGTTACGGCGCTTACTGGTTTATGAATTGGAATGTAAAATTCCAGCTCGACGCCTTGTTACTGAATCGGAGGATGCGCTCCTTTGTCTAAATCTGCAGAAGTGGGCTCGGTCGTTTACTGCGTCGACAGGGAAGGGTTGGGCGCGGTCTTCTATTCGCAAGTGCTGCAACCGCTCCACGGCATGAACCTCGCCGGAGTCAAGGTGACCTGTTTGGTGCTTTGTCCAATAGGCGATTGGATTAAGCCCGGCCCGCGTTCGAAATGGAAAAACCTCCTCAAAGAGTGCGGCCGAGAAAGTGGTTTGCCCCTCTATCGAATTGCAACCAGCGCCTTCTCGAAACGATCCCAACTCCTCGATGGTCTTGTTACCTGGCTTTTCATTGTATTGAAGTTTGGTTGGTCTCGACCCGTTATCATTCAATGCCGAAACCTCTCTGCCGCCAGAGTGGGACTCGTGGTGAGACGACTTAGGCCTCGAGTAAAGGTTATCTACGACTCCCGCACGATAGATGCAGCCGAGCTGGAACAACGGCTAGAGAGAAAAAAACTATACCTTTCAGATAATGGCCTATCCGTTGGGAAACTATGGCAGCAGCAACACCAAGTAGTATCTCGCGCGGACCACGTGCTGTGCGTCTCCCAGCCGATGGCCGACCTTTACAAAAATAAATTTCGACTGAGACCCGACAAGGCTTCCGTAGTTCCCTGCACGACAGTTGTTGAGCAAGCCGTTAGGGCGCAGGGGAATCGAAATTCCGTACGCGAGCTTCTGAAACTTTCCGATCGACTGGTGATTGCTTTTTACGGAAGTGCCTCTGTGTACCAATGTCTGGATGAGTCGCTCACACTGTTTAAGCAGTTGCACCAACGAGTGCCGCATCTTCACTTACTTGCTTTGAGTTCAGATGTGGATTTGCAGAAAAAGTTAGCAAAAGAGCTGCCAAGCGGTGTCTTTTCTTTTTTTTCGCTAGCGCCGCAAGAGGCCTTTCACTACCTGGTGAGTGCAGACGTAGGACTGTTGATTCGAGAGCCCATTGAGATCAATCGAGTAGCTTCTCCGGTAAAGTTAGCCGAGTTCCTGGCATGCGGTGTGCCCGTCCTTGTTACGGAAGGAGTGGGCGACTACTCCACGCTTGTGGACAAAAGTGGATGCGGCCTTGTCGTGAAGTACCCTGGGACTTCGGATATCGAGGAGATAACTTATTTCCTGAAGGAAGTTGAAACTCAGAGAGCTCTATTTCAAGAAAAGTGCACTTCGCTAGCCAGAGCAGAACTAGACGTCGGAAAGCGAATCGAGCACAGTAAAAGCCTCTACCGGCTTCTTGCTCACTCCGCGCTTGTAGAGTGATTCGATAGAGGCAATCCAACTCTCCGTGCTGGGAACGCTGTCCGCTCTCTGGCGAGCAGCCAGTGAAATGCGCTGCCGCAGCTTTTCATCCTGGAGCAAGAGGATACTTTGAATAAGTTCTCCTTCGTCTGCAGCAATAAATCCGGTCTCGCCATGAATGAGGACCTCTCTGATTCCGCCGACATCCAAAGCCACCACCGGGACTCCACAGGCCATTGCCTCGAGTACGACCAGAGGCATGCCCTCCTGCTCGGATGTTAGTAATACGGCATCTATCGACGAATAGAAGCCTCGCATCTCCTCTATCCAACCAAGCCATCGTACCCGTTCGCTCAGTCCTTGAGCCAAAACCCGTTCTTTAAGCGACGGAAGCAGTTCCCCTTCTCCCGCTACTACTAGCTCGGCATTCATGCCCTTTTGCAACAGCGACGACAGTACCTTGACCAAGAGGAGAGGCTGCTTTTGCGCGGCAATGCGTCCGGCAAACCCAAGAACAAACTTTGAAGCCTCTCGGATTGGCGGAACTAAATCCGAACGCATTCTAGAATCCACTGGATTTAAAGCAATTGCGGATTCCGCACTTTGAGGGATAACCCACCCTTGGTGAAATTGTTCCACTATTCGAGAAACAGAAACATACTTAGTCGCTTTGGGATCGACACAGCCGCGCGTGAGCAGTCTCAAAATCCTAGCCTTCACAGAGCGCTCTCTAATCCATCGTTGCATTTCGTGAATGTGAACAAGTACTGGGATCTCACGCCAACGTGCGTGCAAGACAACGATCCAAAGACACGACCAGGAGTGGACATGTATTACACTAGGCCGGAACTCTCTCTCTAGTTGTCCGAAAAGAAAAATAGCCCGGAACAAACCCGGTAAGTTTTTCAAGTGGCCGTTGTAGTTTAGCGACTCGACTCGAACTGATTGCAGATTCTTTTGCTGGTCGGTTGCGTGTGTAACCGCCACGCACACTGGCTGCCCCAATTTGCTTTGGTGACGCGCCAGCTGATGAATCAGTTGGGTCCTTCCACCCGGTGCCAAAGAAGGTACAATATGAAGAATTCGATTACCTGTGTGCCGCGATTTCATTGAAGTATGCAAAGACAATAGATGAGAACTCCGCTTGCGATCATCACCCCAACTCTGGGAAGAGTAAAACTTCTCGCTGCCCTTGGCGATTGTATCCGACGGCAGACCAGCACCCAGTGGCTCTGGATCATCGTCCATGATGGACCTCTCACGCAACGAGCTAGACAATCTATTGAGGAGCGGTGCCCCACGGCGACTATTTTGGAGCTACCAGCGTGGACCAGAAATTATGGAGCAACCCCCCGACTCGTCGGCGCCCAACATGGACTGGCCATGGGGGCGCAGTATTCCGTCTTTTGGGATGATGACAACTATTTCCATCCAGATGCTGTGCGACAAATAAGAGAGCAAGTAGAGGCGCACAACTACCCCTCAGCCCTGTTGATGCGGGTCGACTTTGGCAATCAGTTTCTCCCCCCACTCTCGATCCCACCTGCGAAGTTGCAGATTGGACAGTTAGACACCGCAAATTTGGTATTGGAGACGCGTGTCAGCGTGCACGCGTATTCGCAAGTTTTGAAGGGGGGGGTTAGCCGAGCTACCGATTATTTTGCTCTCCAATCTGTTTTGGAATTGCCTGAATGCCGCGTAGCCACCTCAGAACACTGCGTGGGAATTTACGATGGCTTGCGTCCCTCGTTAAGCTACCTGCGTCGCATGGGGATCCGCTCGAATCTCGTTTATTGGTTCTCGTACAATCGGATCTACTACACTGTGCGGAAGCTCCTTCAGTTTTGTGCAGGCTTTTGGAATGCACCCTGCGTTTACACACTGAATGACCCATGTGATATTTCTAAAAAATGACTTAAAGGGTGCGATGGGGTTACCAGGGCTAGAATTCACTACACGGATTGGATGTCGCGTTGCTTGTGACTATTGCCC
>JALHPX010000115.1:6861-8658 GCA_022842225.1 bacterium | reverse complement strand
AGACGCGCGTGCCTTTTTTGGCGCGTCGAGCAGGAGTTGAAGTAGATGAAAGCGAACAGTAGCCGCAAAGTAGTCGCGATTTTAAGTTTAGCTGCCCTCACCATCACGATGGTGATTGCGCCGCTCTCTGCGATCGCATCTCGCGATAATAAGCCACTCGATTTGAAAGCAGATCTACTAAAGCACGGCATTGAAAAAGGGACCGAATCGCTATCGACGCCTCGCCCAAGCGTGATGCCGGAATTGAAATACGAAGATACGAAATTACTCGGCTACTACTTCGGCTGGCCGGAGCGGTTGATTACAGAGCGCTTTAACGAAGCACTGCCTGCAGCTCTGAACGGCTCGATGGCCGACAAACAAGGCGCTGCCCTCTCCAAGATTTTTGCTGAACTTTACGCCACGCAAGGCCCAGAGGATGTGAAATCGCTGGTTGCGCGCGCTGAACTTTTGAAAGCCGAGCGCGAAAAGAACGATAAAGACACGCAATTGAACTCCGCTTCAAACCACATGCTCGAGCGCATGGTGGATGCCGGTAAGTGGTTGCTGAATGACGAATCTGGAAAGAACACTCCAGAGCGCAAGGAATTCCTAGGCCAGTTTGAAAACGACTGGAACGAGCGCGTGAAGAAGAACGAAGAAGTGATCGCATATCGCGACAAAGCGATTGATCCAAACAACACCGACGAAGGCCGCAAACAAGCTAAAGAATGGTTACGTGAAAACGTGAACCGCGATCAAGTGATGGCGTTCATCGAAAAACAAATTAAGAACGGCAAAGACGGCGAAGCCGCAAAATGGTTTAAAGCCATGGCGTGGAAAGATGGCGAGCAGTATTTCGCTGACTTTAAAAACAATGGCAAAGACGTTCGCTTCTATGCTGGTAAGTCGGACCAAGAAATTGCGAAGAACTTGGCTGGGTACGAAGGCAAGAGCCCGGATAACGCTGGCCTGTTTGGCGTGAATTTCAACAAAGCGCAGCACACCGCTCAAGCGAAAGAATTTTTCGGCAAAGACGGCAAAATTGAAGAAGGCCGTCCGGATGGCGTGAAGCCTCCAAGTTGGGTCAAGCCTGAGACGGCAGTCGCCTCTGTTGGCAACGCTGGAGTTGCGGATGCAGTTGCTGGCGGCGGGAAAGCAAAGTTTGTGAGTTACAAACCTACGGATAACGGTGGTGGCGAGGCCAGTTCCGGAAGAGCGGCCTACGATAAATTCTGCGCTTCATGCCATACTGACGCCGAAATAAAGGCGGAAGCGACAAAAGCGGCTACGAGAGTCCAAAAAGTGAAGGACATGCCTCCTGCTAAATCCCCTCAGCCTAGCACGAGCGAGCGAGAGGCAATCGCAGCCTTCGTAAAGACCATGTAAGCCCGAAAAAAGAGAAATAAACTTTAAAGAGCCCACCCTTAGCAAGGTGGGCTTTTTTTCTTTGACTATCCAGCCAATTTTCCTATCGTACCGGTTTTCGACTTGAGGAGTATCTATGTCTGTCCCTAAGGAATTGCTCTACACGCAGGAACATGAATGGGTCTCGATGGAAGATTCCATCGCCACCATCGGAATCACCGATTTCGCTCAATCCTCTTTAGGGGACATCACCTTTGTGCAGCTGCCGAAGGAAGGCGAGACACTCAACAAGGACGATACATTCGGAGTGGTAGAGAGCGTAAAGGCTGTGAGCGACCTATTTGCCCCGGTCAGCGGCCGAGTGATTGAAGTCAATGACCCCCTCGTCCAAGCTCCGGAGCTACTCAACGACGATCCGTACAACGAAGGTTGGCTCATTAAGTTGGAAAC
>JALHPX010000115.1:0-6851 GCA_022842225.1 bacterium | reverse complement strand
CAAAAGACGTGGAAGCCGAGTTGGGCGAACTGATGTCGCCCAAAGACTACGAGCAGTACGTCGAAGACAAGAGCAACTAGTCTCAAGAGGTCCGTCCATGGCGGGCCGCATTAGATCTCAAATTTCTTTTTAGTTTGGCCTTTTTCCACGGCCTTGCTCACGTGTACAATGCCGACGTACTGACCTTGGCATAACTTCTGGCAAAGAAGGCAAAACACGTTGTTCGCTGCTCAGTCACAATTGGGCGCCGGCCGGATGTCGCACCTCCACGTGGGGGCTTCCGGCCAAGGAAAACACTGGACGCGTTTTCTCTGGCTGCTGTTTTTTACAGCGCTTCTGCATTGCTTTTTCTCGTTGGTAATCCCGCTCTCCGAAGACGAAGTTTATTACTGGACGTGGGCGCAGAATTTCTCGCTCAGTTATTTTGATCACCCGCCGCTAACAGCTTGGGCGATTCGCTTTTCGACGGCCATCTTTGGCGACAATGCTTTTGCCATCCGATTGCCCGCGTTGTTTTTCTCCAGCGGCACCGCCCTGCTGGTCGCTTTTCTCAGTCCTAAACCGACACTCGCCGCCTTGTTCCTACTCACACCCCTTTTCCTCTTCGGCGGCGCGCTGATGACGCCGGATTTGCCGCTGGTGTTTTTTTGGACGCTCTATCTGACCTGGACGAGTCGCATCCACGCCCGCTTGGAGTCCTGGAATTGCGATCCCGTCACGCGCGTCTACCACAATAGCCCCATCTCTCCGATTGATTGGCTGATGGGCGGCTGCATTTTAGGGCTGGGACTACTGAGTAAGTACACTATGGCCTTGGCCGTGATCTGCTCGGCGCTGACCTTTATCACCCGAACTAAAACGCGAGCGTGGTGGAAGGGATTTGCGCTGCACCTCTTGGTGGCAGGGTTACTCGGGCTACCCGTATTTTATTTCAACCAGCAGCACGACTATCTTCCGTTTCGCTTTCAGTGGAATCACATGGGCGGAATCGGCGGCTTCTCTTGGGGAAAATTTGTAGAATTCTGGGGCGTGCAGGGGCTGCTTGTGGGATTTTTGCCGCTCTTGTTTTTACCTCGTATCACTCTGGTGTGGAGATACCTTTGGACCGACCCGCGCTTACAGCCTTGCGTCGTGTTTTTCCTATTTCCCGCACTCTACTTCACTTACAAATCTTTGACGGCAACTCTCGAGGCCAATTGGGTCATCGTGATGTACCTCGCGGCGTGGCCCGTGATGGAGCGCATTTGCCAAATCAGCTCGTTTAAGACCTGGAACTGGCTTCTCATGCTGGTGAGTTTTATTCCGGCATGGGTTTGCTCCATTGCCCTGACGATTCACCTTTTTGCTCCGCTGCGCTTTATCCCGCCATACAAAGATCGCATGCGCGTACCCCAAGCACGTATGGAATATGCTGCGCTTGCGACTGAGGAACTAAAGAACCAGCCGGTCAAGGCGCCGATCTTTTTGCCGAACTACCAATGGACTAGCTTGTTTTTGTTCAATCGGGCGGATGCTCTGCAACTTGATATCGGACGGCGCAGCCACTTTACGCTGTCACCGGTTGACCCATGTCAGCGCGAAGCGATTTACTACTGGATGGCAGGCGATAATCCGCAACTCCCTGCGGAGTTGAATTGTTTTGCAAAGCGCACCGTCATCAAAAAGTACCTCATTGCAGTGGCTGGTCAGAAAGTAGAAAACATCGAGTTAGTGCGGTTGGAAAAGTAATGCGCGGACTATTTCGAAGTGTCATTTTAATCTTGGGAGTATTGGAGCTCTATTGGCTCCTGCCGCCGAGGTACACTCCCAGCGCCAATCCCAAGCAGGGAGTGCGGGTGGGCGCTCTGCATGTACGCTCACCTCATCCGGTTACCGCCGAGAAACTCGAGCTGCTAACTGCAAAAGCGAAACAAAACGGAATTGATTTCATTGTCATCGCCGATCCTAAATCTTCTCACGCGCGCAGCGTGGGACTGGAAGGCAACTACGACGGAGTGGATGTTTACGTCGAGCTGGAAGCCCACCTCACCGCGGGGCATGCATTGGTGTTTTATTCTCACACTCAAGCCAGAGAACTCTCCGACGAAGCTTTGAGCAAGGTGGCGTGGCGCCACTTCCTGGGAACCGATCCACGACCCGGAATGTTTCTCATCGTTTCGCACCCCGACAGCCGCACTCACCCTTGGAACCGGCTCGATCGGTTTTCCGAAGGCACCGAACTATTAAACGTCGATACTTTGGTGCACAACCAGCAAGAGGCAGCTCCGCTCTCGCTGCTGATGTCGGCCCTGATTTTCCCTTTTAATAATTTCCTAGCGGCCTTGCGCACGATTCAGATCCCACAAAAAAACTTGGAGAGCTGGGATGCCATCAATACGATTTCGCCGGGGCACTTCGGAGTGGCTTCACAGGAAATCAGCTCTGAGAGTTTCTTGCCCCAGTGGGTGGCGCCGGAATGGAGTTTCTCGCGCGCGATTTTGCCGGCTGCCTTGAATGCCGTATTGCTCGACGCGCCTCCAGCGGAAAATTTTGAAGCGAGGCGACAGCAAACGTATGAAGCTCTGATGCGCGGCCGCTCAGCGCTATTCTTCCCCCTGCGATTTGCTCGTTATGCCTCCGATTGGGGGCTCAATTGCCCTAGCAAAAGCTATGCTCCCGGGGACACGGCCCCTTCCGCTTTGAGCGGCTGTAAATTTGAGACGGAACTCGAGCCCGAGTTACTAAAGCTTAAGCCCGTGCTGCGACTGGTGCGTGACGGCAAATTAGTGACGCAGTGGGAGAAGCCTGAACAGAGCTTGGTGAGCTACAACCTGCCGCCAGAGTCGACAGGTGCCTATCGCCTGGAGATTGGGATCGAGGCCCGCACCCCGCTCGGCTTGTTATATAATCGCGAAGCACCGTACGCGTTTTACAATCCTATCTATGTTCGATAAAAATAGGAGTTAGAGGACTCTTTCCATGCGCGGACTCAAGACCATCGGCGTTTTTATCGCTCTCATCGGCCTGACCTATCTAGGCGTTACATTCGTCGAAGCCAATCGCGAAGAAGTGATTTTAGAAATCGGCAGATACCGCCATGGTCCGAGTGCATTGGGCTTTGTGGTGATGTCGAGTGTGCTGATTGGTTTGGTGCTGGGAGCTCTGTTGGGGAGTTTTGAAATCCTCTCCCTATTGATGCAAAACCAGGCCCTAAAAAAACGGCTGCGTAAGTTTGAACAAGCAGAAATCATGGGCACCCCGATGGCGGATGTGGCACCTGTCGATCCGCTGGCCGAAGGAAATCCCAAAGCCTTCTCCATTACCGAGAATCTTCCATGAAGTTTCTGCTTTGGGGCGAGCAGTTATTCAAAACTTGGCAAAAGCATTCCAAAGGTGGAAGCAACTGTACGGCGGTGCGAAGCTGGGAAGAGCTTGCGCGCAGTTCTGGTTGGGATGGCTTGGTGATCGAGCACTCGGCGTTTCAAAACGTGGCATCCAAAGTCGAAGCTCTCGCTAAGCCGATCGCCGTTCTGATTCCCGAAGGCACCACGCCAGCGCAATCCCTGCTCGCGATTCCCTTCAGTGCTGATTTCTGGGAACACAATAGTGCAGCGGTTCTCACTAGCTTTACCCGTTTTGTAAACGCCCGCAACGAAAACGCGAGTTTGCGAAAAACCATTCAATCCATCGGCGCCAGCCAATCGCAGCTGGCGGATTCAACGGCGCTACTAGTACAGAAACTCGAACAACACATTCAGATTGCCGCCGAGATCCAAAAAGCCCTGCTGCCTTCCACTTTACCCAAGATTCCGGGAGTAACTCTGGGCGCTCGTTTTTTTCCCTCTCACGGAGTGGGCGGCGACTACTATGATATTTTTGAATTTGGCGACAAGAAGCGATTTGGATTTTTATTGGCCGATTCTCAAACTCACGGCATGGCCGCAGCGCTTTTATCGGCGCTCCTCAAGCTGCGAGTGGAACAAATCCGCGAAGACTTCCAAACAGCAGGAGATTTTCTTTTAGCGCTGGGCCAGCACGTGCAAAGTGAAGTGCCGGTGAAAGCAGCAGACCTGCACTTGTTTTATGGAATTTTAGATCGCAGCTCGCTGACTTTTCGATTTGCTACCGCAGGCGGGCTGCGGCCCATGATTTGGCGAGGCGGGAAGCTCGCGTCTATGCCAGTGAAACATTCTCCGCCGCTAAATGATTCCGCTCTGGGCACCTTTCACGAGAATGAATGGTCCTTAGAACCGGGTGACTACCTGGTGCTTGCGACTCGCGGGCTAGAGCCCATTGCAGCGCCCAAATCCATGGAAGCCTGGATCGAAGAACGTATTCGCAAGCATGATAGCTGGCCCGACATGCAAGATATTCAGAACGAGCTGGCGGCGGTGGCTTCCGATATGTCGGCTCTGACCGACGATATCACGCTGCTTCAGCTCACCGTGGACCCGCGCGCGCTCTACTTGAAAAAGTAACGTCAAAGTGCCAATTTGGCCGCCATGAAGCGCACCCCCAAAAAATTTCTCCTACTCGGCTCTGGCGAACTCGGAAAAGAAGTTGTTATCTCCGCTAAACGCTTAGGCCACACTGTCATTGCCGTCGATAAATACGCAGGGGCTCCAGCTATGCAAGTGGCGGACGGCTTTGAAGTCATCGACATGCTCAACGCGGAAGCTCTGGCCGAAGTGGTTCGCAAACACGCACCCGATTTCATCGTGCCGGAAGTAGAAGCCATTCGAACGGAGAAGCTGCGCGATTTTGAAAAGTCGGGCATCACGGTAGTGCCCACTGCCGAAGCGGCGCATTTGACCATGAATCGCGATGCCATTCGTGATGTTGCCGCCAAGGAATTAAAACTGCGCACCGCGCGTTTTGCCTATGCCAGCTCGCAGAGTGAATTGGCGCAACAAGCAGAACTCATTGGCTACCCAGTGGTGGTAAAGCCTGTCATGTCGTCTTCGGGCAAAGGCCAATCGACAGTGAAGTCCAGGGCAAAGATTGCCGATGCCTGGGACTACGCCTGTCAGGGTATGCGCGGCGACAAGGCGCGCGTTATCGTCGAGGAGTTTATCGATTTCGAGTTAGAGATTACGCTGCTGACGATAAAACAAAAAAACGGCCCCACGCTCTTTGTGGACCCCATCGGCCATCGGCAGGAACGTGGCGATTATCGTGAATCGTGGATGCCTGCTCGTATTTCCCCCAAGCTCTTGGCTAAGGCCAAGAAGATGGCCAAAAGCGTAACCGACCGTCTTGGCGGCGCCGGCATTTTTGGCGTCGAATTTTTCATCACGAAAACAGAAGTGATCTTCTCGGAGCTCTCCCCTCGCCCACACGACACGGGGATGGTGACTTTAATCTCCCAGGATTTATCGGAATTTGATCTGCATGTGCGCGCGATCTTGGGATTGCCAATTCCCACGATTCGCTACCGCGGGCCCTCGGCATCGGCGGTGATCTTGGCGGATCGCGATGGCACAAATGTGGGCTACGAGGGTGTCGACAAGGCACTTAGCCAAAAACACACCGACGTGCGCATTTTTGGCAAACCCACTTCCCGCCCTTACCGACGGATGGGAGTTGCGTTGGCCAATGCCACGACGACAAATGCGGCGCGCAAGCTAGCGGTAAAAACGGCCGACGCCGTGCAAATTATTTACTAATCGAGATAAACGCGCGGCACGCGCGGCGAAAGCCCACAAAAGATTTCATAAGGAATGGTTTCGGCCCAACGCGCGAGGTCCCAGCCCGTAAGGCTGTGGCGACCATGGCTGCCAATGAGAGTAACCGCCTGGCCTTCGCGCACCCCCGGCACACTGGTCACATCGACAGCGATGAGATCCATCGACACTCGCCCTCGCACCGCGCTCTTGCGGCCATTCACTAAAACATGTGCGCGGTTACTGAGCAGACGCGGATAGCCGTCGGCATAACCAATCGGCAAAATCGCAATTTTCTCTTTGCGCTTGGGCGAATAAGTCCGCCCATATCCAATCGAATCACCCGAGCCAACTGTCTTGATACACAAAATACGCGTCTTCCAATCTAGAATCGGCACGAGATCTTTTGAGTGCGGCAGATTCTGATTGGGACTGAGCCCGTAGAGTCCGAGCCCGGGCCTGATAGAAGTGCTGCGCACAAATTTGGAGCGCAGCGAACCCGCCGTATTGGCGACATGGATCCTGGCATCGGTATGCAGCAAGCGGCGCTGCAAACACTCTCCTACCACGTCGATAAACGCGTCCAATTGCTTGTCCGTAAATTTGGATTGCAGATCTTCGCTCTCGGCAAAATGGGAGCTAATGCCCGAAAGCTTAATCGGCAGTTTCTCCACAATCCGCAGCGCCTCAGGCACCTGCTCCAGCTGAATTCCCAGTCGATTCATGCCGGTATCGATTTTCAGATGAATCTCCGGCAATTCCCGTCGTCCCAAGAGCGACTTCAAATGGCTCATAGAATGAATCAGCGGCAAAATACCGTGCTGAATATAAGCGTCGATTTGATGAGGAAAGAAACTAGAGAGCACCAAGATCTGCACATTCGGCAAGTGCTCTCGCAAGGTCAGCGCCTCTTCGAGCGTCGCCACGAGCAACATCCGACAAGACCCACGATTCACCAACGCCTTCGCCACAGGCACCATCCCATGCCCATAAGCATCCGCCTTCACCACCGGCAAAATCTCTTTGCCACTCTCACTACGCAAGGTGTGCAGATTCTTCACCAGACTCCGCAGATTCACTTCTGCGACGGTCCGATAAGGAAACTGAAAAATCGTACCCATCGGGCCACATGATGGCAGCCTCAATCTTGGCAGTCACCTTGTAAAAACTGGCCTACTTCTGTGTTGGTTTTTTGAGGCGACTCGGCCC
>JALHPX010000114.1 GCA_022842225.1 bacterium | reverse complement strand
CCAGCACCAAGAAGGGCTGTTTGTTATCCGGCAGTGTTAGAGTCAAAGCTCTGGGTCGTTTTCGGGCCTGGTTGGACATCACCTGCTTATCGACGGAAACAGGCAAAGACTTGTGGTGCAGCGCGCATTTTGGTACTTCCCAGAGGTGTTCGAACTCAAAGTACAAACCCCACCAGAATGGGCCGACTACGCACTGCGTGATTTTAATACTTTTGTGCTGGATCACGCGGCTTGCGAGCGCAAAGCCTCGGCCGTCGGCATGTCCTTTGTGGTTCGTTATCCCGATCGCACAGAAATGATTGAGCCGATGATTCAGTTTGCCCGCGAGGAGCTGGAGCATTTTCACCAGGTCTACCGTCTGATTGAAGCGCGCGGTTTGAAGTTGGGCCCTGATGAACCAGACGCCTATGTGAATATTCTGATGCAAGCCGTTCGCACAGGCCGGGAAGAACGGTTCTTGGATCGGCTCCTTGTATCGTGTGTGATCGAGGCGCGTGGCGCCGAGCGACTGATCCTGGTCGCCGAAAAAATCGAAGACCCAGAAATCCAACGTTTCTACCACCGTCTGGCGCGCGCGGAAGGCCACCACAAGAATTTCTTCCTCCGCATCGCCGAACAGTATTTCTCCATGGAAGTGATTCGCACGCGGCTAGAAGAACTTCTCGAATTGGAGAAAGAAGCGATCCTGTCGGTGCCCTATCGACACGCCCTACACTAATGAACCCGCGCATTGCTGATTACTTAGCCAAGTACGCTGAACCCCACACCCTGCACTCTTTGTCGTCGCTACCTGTTTGGGATGAAGCGGTTGTACTGCCTTGCTATGGCGAAAATCTTATTTTGGATCGCGCCCTGGATTCGCTGGAGCGTGCGGCCGCTCAAAGCGGTCTACGCGTTTTTATCCTAGTGCTTATCAACGGCAATAACATCAGCCGCAAGTACGGCGATGAAAACCGCGCGCTGCTTGCACGCGTAGCCCAGCTGGAACTTTCGCCAGGGCCGCTGGAGAAGAGCTACCTTCAATCGCGCCAATCTATCGACGTGCTTTTTGTTGATCGCACTTTAGACGGGGAGACACCCAATCAAGGCGTGGGCTGGGCGCGTAAGTACGGTTCTGATTGTGTTTTGCGCCTGATGGCGGCAGAGAAAATCCGCTCGCTCTGGATATCGACTACCGATGCAGATGCTCAGGTCGACTCTGATTATTTTGAACGCCGCTCGCTCGCGTTGTCGGCGGGCTTGGGCAGCAAGGTGGGAGTGATTGTTCACCCCTTCATTCATGAAGGAGCGGAGGACAAGAGCTCTCCGATTGGAATGTACGACGCTTGGTTGCGTTACTACGAAAATGGCTTGCGCAGTGCTGGGAGTCCGTATGCGTTTCCTACGATTGGAAGTTTGCTCACGTTCCATGCTGACACTTATGCCTCCGTACGAGGTTTCCCTCAGAAAGACGCAGCAGAAGATTTCTATTTTTTATCCAAGGCCGCAAAAGTCTCACAAGTTGCCATCGGGGGCGGCTCGGTACGACTCGCCTGTCGCCCCTCATCGCGTGTGCCCTTTGGCACCGGTGTGGGAGTGAAGAAAATCGAAGACAAGTTAGAGCAAGGCCTGGGCTTTGGTCTATACCATCCACAGACCTTTTCGTGGTTGCGCCTAGCGCTGGAGCAGGCGGCTCATCGGCTGGCGCACTCGCCGCAGGATCCGCCGCCACTCGAAATCCCCGAAGAAATTAAAACGCCCCTGGCCCAAAGCGGGTTCTTTCGCGCTATTGAAGAAGCTTCTTTTCGCAAGACGGTAAAGGACCGCGTGCGGACGTTTCATTCTAGCTGGGACGCGTTTCAAACTTTGAAATTTGTACACTTGGTGCGCGACCAAGTGCTGGGCGAGATTCCCTATCAGGCGAGCTGAGAGCGGCTGGCAGTTTGGCGAATGGGGAGCAGAATGCGGAAGAGAGTTCCTTTACCCGAAATGCTTTGAGCATCGATCTGACCACCGTGCCGTTGGACTAATCCATAGGCGATACTCAGACCAAGACCTGTTCCCTTACCAACTTTTTTCGTCGTAAAAAACGGATCAAAGATTTTTTCAAGCACATCTGGCGGCATTCCCGAGCCATTGTCCTCGATCTCGATGGCCACGCGGTCGCCTTCCCAAGTCTTGGTCCGCACCCAAATATCCCCGCGATGGGAAATCGCGTGGGCGGCGTTGGAGAGTAAATTCATAAATACTTGGTTGATCTGAGAGAGATTGCATTCGACGGGCGGCACAGCGCCGAATTCCTCATGCACTGCAATGCGGTCGCGGAACTCGCTCGAAAGCAGACGAATCGTTCCTCTGAGCCCCTCGTGGAGATCGACGATGGAGAACGAAGCCTCTTCGACGCGTGAAAAGGAGCGTAAGCCTAAGACGATATCTTTGGTTCGCTTGGCGCCATCGACGCAAGACTTGGTGAGTTCGACCATGTCTTTCAGTATAAAATCAATCTCGAGCTTCTTCTCTAACTCTTCCAGCTCCTGGCGAGCACTCTCCGGCAAGTGCGATTGATACTGCTTAAAAGCATCGCGCCACTGCTGGATCTTTTCTACATACGAGGATAGATGGTGCATGTTGCTGTAGATGAACGCGATTGGGTTATTGAGTTCGTGCGCAACCCCCGCAACGATCTGGCCCAGCGAAATCATCTTGGCACTTTGTACGAGAGTGCCCTGCGTGTTCTTAATTTCTTCGTTCTTATCGTGCAGTTCGACGAGCTTTTGCTCCAGGGCCCGGCGGGCGTCTAACACGTTACGAGACATCTCATTAAAGGAATGAATCAGGTATTCAATTTCGTAGGCAGAATCAATCGATGGGATATGTTCCACCCTACCCGTTTTCATCCGCTTCATTCCCACAACCAGCATCTCGACCGGCTGCACGATACGATTGGAGAAAATAAAAATCAGCAACACCGCGGTCAATCCCAGCAGCGCGGTAACGCTCACCATAGCTGCCTTTAATTTTTGCATCGACGCATCGGCGGCGGTCATAGACAAGAACAAGCCAAAATAGCCCCAAGGCTTTTTACGACTCAAGGGGCTTGGAAGTTCGTAGATAAACACGCCAAAGCGATCGGAGCCGAGACTGACAAACAGCGGCTCGGTTTGGCCCGGGACATAGGGCAACGCCGAAAATTTTTTCATCGCTTCGTTCGAAAGCGCAAAGCTCGCCGCACCCGCACTCAAATCGCGATTGAGAAAAACCACATCCAGTTGTTTACGGCTACGCAACTCGGCGAGTTCCGCGCGTCCCAACCGCGACTGGCCCTCTAAGATCGCAATGAGTTTGCCTTTGGCGCGAACGGCTCGACGAGAAAAGGTGATCATCCCGTTGCCATCCGGCGCAAAAAACCGCTCGAGCGTCTCATGCCTGGACTCCAGCTTTTGCACGCCTTCCTTCGGAAGGTACGAAACCTGTTTGTCCGACAAGCTCAATCGACTGGCCAGTAGCTCGCCCGATGGCTTATAGAGCCTCCAGCTAAAACCAACCGAGCCTTCATCCAATACTTTATCGAGTTTCGCGGTTTGCTTGAGCGCAATGGCAGCTTGCAAATCATTAGAACTAGCGAGCTTGAGGGCTTCGTTTTGCAAAGCTTCTTCCCGGCTGCGCACCTCTGCGACAAGAGAGTCCCGCTCGGAGGCGGCGCGAGTTTTTAGTGCTTGAAGCGTGTTCTCTTCGAAGACTTTAGTGGCGTAGATGCTGATAAAGAGGACGGGAATAACGGAGATAGGAATGAAGTAAAGGGCGAGAGTACTTTTGAGCGAGCGCGTGCCTACACGAAATTTAGAAAGAACTGAGTCGAAGCGTCGCGGTGCTTGCGGCATTGTTAGAAGTACCAGTGAACTCCCATTCCAGCGTAGGTTCCGCTGGCGAGATTAAAGAGCTTAAAGAGGTATTGGAGCTCCGCAGAAATCGCAAAGCCCTTCGGGTGCATAAACTGCACTCCTATGGTGGGGCTTACAATCCAGACATTAAAACCCTGAGAGTAATCCGATACACCTTCCAAAAACCGCTTAGTTAAAACGGTCGGCCCAATATTTTTCTCAGGCGTGCCATCGGTCCACCAACGCGAGACGCCCAAACCTAAATAGGGACTGACCCATTCGCCCATCAAAAACCAACGGCCCTTTAGCATCACCGTCGAGTAGTCGATGCCTGAACCCAAGCCACCGGTGATGGAAAAATTCTCCGTCACGTTCACATCGGCTTCCACGCCAAATACCGCAAGTCCCCCACCTGCGCTGATGCCAACACCAAAGCGGCGCGACATCTTCAACTGCTCCAATCGTTCCGAAGCGTTGCCAAAACCCAACGAGGGAACGAAGAGCATCAAAACGGCGAGAATGCGGATGAATAGGTAAAGCATTAGCAGAGCCCCCGGTTAAATGAGGTGGTTTGAGCGAAGTTAGAAAATGCGGGCGCGAACGCCCTCTTCTTGGAGAAACTTTTTTAAGGCTTTGTCGTCGATTTTGTGCGCTCGACGAATGACTTCACGGAGTTCGTCAAACACGCGCTGAGTCTCTGGATTTCTCAACCCACCCGTTACACTACGCATATCTCCCGTGACCGCCTCTAAGTTCTCCAACAAGGCAAAAAACTTTTGGCGGTTTTTGCCGGAACCTAGATATTGATTGGCGTCTTTAACAAAACTTTTCATGTGCTTTAGGAATTCAGTCAGCACTTCTTCGTTTTGCTGTAAGAATTCCTGCACGCGCCCAAACACACCATAGCCTTGGCTAAGCAACTGATCGATGCGAGGCGGGTCCATGCCGCGCACGGTGGCGCCCGATGCTAAAGGCTCGCCGCTGCCGGGAGTGATCTCGACGTAGCGCTCACCGATGATGCCCGCCATGTTGATAAAAAATTTAGAGTCAGCGCGAACCGCAGGCAGTGCCCGGCGGCCGACAGTTACCAAGAGCTCGATTGTTTCGTCGCTATTTGCGCCGGAAACAAAATCAATCCGCTCAACGCGCCCCACTTTCACACCCGAAACTCGCACGGGAGATCCCACTTCCACTCCCCCGGCAAATGCATAGCGCACTTTAAACTCGGCAGTGCCGGTGAAAGGACGAAAGAGCCCCATCAACCAGCCAAACGCGAACATTAGCAGTACGGCGGCTAGCACTAAGCAACCAACTAGAAACTCTTTTGTAGGATGAGTGGGCATGAGGGTATCCGCAGGAGTTTGTAGCAAAGCCTACTCTCTGCGTCATGTGTTGCTTTTATAGGGAATGAAAGAATTTCAGGAGATGTAATTATTATAGCGTGTAAAAGAGGTACGTGACCACGAAATCCGCAACGATGACGACGATAGATCCTTCGACGACCGCGGAGGTGGCGGCCATGCCCACGCCTTCGCTCCCTGGTTTGGCCTTAAATCCGTGATAACACGCAATTAACGGCAGCAAATTGCCAAACACCGATGCCTTAATGATGCACCCAATCAAATCGCTAAAATGCGAGAAGGTGAACATCGAATTAAAATATTCACCAAAGCCATAGCCGAGTTTAATCGCCGCAATCGTTGCTCCACCCAAAATCGCGACACCAATCGATAGAATAGTGAGCAGCACAGCCGCTAACCACACCGCGATCCACCGGGGCACAACCAAGTAGTCAAAGGGCTCGATCGATAAGAGGCGCAGCGCGTCTATTTGATCGGTGATCTTCATCGTCGCAATTTCAGCGGCCAACCCCGCGCCCACGCGCGACACCAAGAGCAATGCCGTCACCACCGGACCCAGCTCTCGAATTAAGAGCACGGTGGAAAACGCAGGCACCAGCGAATCTTGGTGAAGTACGAGCTTCATGTGGAAAGAAAATTCCAAAACCAGAATGAGACTCACCACTCCAATGGAAAAGAAAATCACGCCCGCACTCTGCACACCGACGGCATAAAGCTGATCGACTGTCTGACGAAAACGAAATCGGCCCGTGCCTACTTGGCGTGCCAGGAGCTTTAAAAACTGAGTGAAGAAATAAGCAATCTCCACTGGGTGCGACAAAATCCGCAGTGTGTGCGCACCAATGGCCGTTACCATCCCAATACCCCCGTACAAAAATCCATTAATCCGCCGATCCAATTGGAGAGCGCAAAATCCGCGATGATAATGATGACCAAGGTCTGCACGCTGGCTGATTTGACATTCTCACCCACGCCGCTCGCACCATTTCTCGTCGTATAACCACGGTAACAGGACACCGCTGCGATGATCACACCAAAGACAAAAGATTTAGCCACCCCCGTCAGAACGCTCCAACCCGTCACGATCGTGGGAATGTTCTGCACATAATTTAAGGTATTTACTCCCAGGTCAACGGCCGCGATCAAAGCGCCTCCGCCAATCGCGGTCATGAGTCCGATGACAAGCAGGAGAAAGCTACTCACTACCACCGCGAGAAATCTGGGTGCCACGAGATACCGAATCGGATCCATGCCCAAGCACCGGATAGCGGATATCTGATCGGTGACCTGCATCGTTCCTAATTCTGCCGTCGTATAAGCGCCAACTTTGCCAGAGAGAATAAAAGCAATGAGCAAGGGCCCCACGTTTCTCAACGTTACCGATGCCGACAATCCGCCCAAAAAAGCCTGAGCCCCGAAATCACGCAGTTGTAAGTGAATCTGAATCGCCATAATGGCGCCGACAAAAAATCCGGTAAATACGGTCGTTGTAATAGAGCGCACACCAACGACATACATCTGCAGGAGCAAGCCACGAAACGGCGTGCCATATCGCAGCAGATTGCCAATCACCTCGCCGCCAAAGAGCGTGGTCTTGCCCAACTCGCCAATCGTCGACAACGCCGAATTTCTAAGGACTGCAATCATGCCGAACCTCCCAAGAAGTCTCGGACCAGAGGGTGTTTCTCTTGGCGCATCTCGGCTGGAGTGCCGCCTGCGACAATCTGCCCCTTGTCGATTACCAAAATGCGGTCGGCATATTCCAGGGCACCGTCCATGTCGTGGGAAATCACGAGCGAAGTCACATGGAGCTGCCGCGACAGACTATGGATCAATTCATGAATCACTCGCGTTGCCACGGGATCTAAACTTGTCGTGGGCTCGTCGAATAAGAGATACGCCGGGTGGATGGCGAGAGTACGCGCGAGGCTCACTTTTTTCTGCATGCCAAAACTAAGTTGCGACGGCATAAGTTCCGCCACAGAGGGCGGCAAGTGCACGAGACGCAGCTTTTCTAATACCCATTCGCGCTCTTCACTAGGAGGCCGAATTTTTAGCGCCCGCACTCCGAAGGCAACGTTCTCGTAGACGTTCAAACTATCTAGCAGCGCTGGGAACTGAAAAACCATCCCACACTTGCGGCGCACATCGAGAAACTCTTCCTCACTGAGCCCCGAGATCTCTCTCCCGTCGACAAAAATCTCTCCCGAGTCGGGACGCACAAGCCCCACTAAGTGCCGCAGCGTCACTGATTTACCCACCCCGCTGCGACCCAAGAGAAAAAGTATTTCTCCGCGCCGCACGTGAAACGACAGCTCATTTAAAACCTGCTTTTGGCCAAAGCGTTTGGAGACTTTTTTGAATTCAATCACGGCTGGTCTCCGAGTTCCGCGGTGAGTGGCCCTTCCAGCGAGCCACTTAAGAATTGCGCCAGCGCCGTATGCTTCTCGGCTTTGGCCTTTGCCCAGGATTTGGGCGGGTCCAGTCGGGCATCGTTTAAGAAGGCAGCTCCGGAAGTGAGGGCTTCAATTTGGTGCGGCTGACTGGAGACCATCAACACAGTTGGCTGCATCTCGCCTTTTTGGCTGCGAGAAAGCAGCTCCAGAATATTGCGCGAGGTAATCGGATCGAGTCCCGCAGTTGGTTCGTCGTAGAGCAAAACTTCGGGTTTGAAGAGTAAAGCGCGCGCTAGTCCCAATCGCTTCTGCATCCCGCCGCTCATCTCATAAATTTTTAAATCCTTTTGCCCGCGTAAATCGACGCTCTCTAGCGCCGCTTCCACTCGTTTATCCGCCTCTTTGCCGCTCAAGCCCTCGACTTCAAACAGGGGAAACTTCAAATTATCGCCACAAGAAAGCGAATCAAACAGCCCGTCTTTCTGAAAGGTCATGCCCAACGCGCGCCGAAAGGCCTTCCACTGGCTGCGCTTCATCTTCTTCAGACTTACCCCGCGAAAATAAACCGCGCCGGTAGTGGGCATGAAAAGCCCCGCCAAAACCTTCAGCAGCACGCTCTTGCCGGCACCCGTCGGACCCAGCAACCCCACCGAATCGCCCTGCTCCAGCGCATAATCTATTCCACTAAAGAGCGGACGCGCGGCTCCCTCAAAGCGAAAAGCGACTTTTCGAGCTTCTAATATAGGAACGGATTTATCTGCCACGCGGAAAGTTTACCACGCCCCCTCAAGGCCAGACACCTCGCCGTCAAAGTTAGCGCCCAAGGCTCTCACCGTTGGTGCACGAGCCGGTGGTGATTGCTGCAAAGCGTGAGAAGATTCTCTAGATCGTTGGACCCGCCCAGAGCGACTGGCCTTATGTGGTGGATCTCTGTCCATTGCTTGCAGCCGCAGCGAGTACCTTGCGGCGTTCTCCCCTGGCATTCCCCTCGATCCCGCAAGCTTACTTGGTGCCGAATCGCTGCAGGGATTGGCGAGCGGGATTGTTTGGCAATCGGTGGACTCA
>JALHPX010000113.1:5215-8692 GCA_022842225.1 bacterium | reverse complement strand
GCATTGATGCGCTCAATAAACTGTGGCACGACATGCTCGTAGCCCATCTTGGGGCCATACACGTTATGAGGACGGACGATGCGGATTTTCTCGACCACGCGCTTGCCATAGTGAACGGCGAGTAGCTCGCTTATAATTTTCCCACCGCCGTAGCTATAACGAGGATTGTGCACATCGGGCACAACCAAGGGGATGTCCTCCGGCGTAGGAACGACTGGCGGAGTTTGATATGCCTCGCTGCTCGACATGAGCACCATGTCGTCGATACCGTTGTCCCGGCAGGCATCCAACACATTCATCATGCCCTTCACAGATACTTCCAAAATTTTTTCGGGAATCGTATAGAAATGTTCGGTTCCGTTAATCGCAGCCAAGTGCATGATGCAATCCACACCTTCTGCTGCTTTTTTCACCGAACCGTAATCACAGATATCGCCGGTGATAAAATCTACCTTGGCGGCAACCTCTTTGAGATTTGCCGGAGTTCCGCGCCATTGATTATCGAAGCAGCGTACCTTATCGCCGCGGCGAACTAAGGCCTGCACAACGCCGCTGCCGATAAAACCAGTTCCACCCGTTACCAAGTAAGTGCGTTTCATGCTGCTTTTCCCTGAAAGTATTCGCTGCTACGGACTGTAACGGTGGACCGCTTAGATGTAGTCCACAACACTCGCACACCCCACAAAAACCATTTCAGATACTCAATTACCCAGGGGCCGAGGCGAAACGTCGATTTGCCGCCATAGAGGCGGTCGATAGAGACAATCGGCACTTCGCCCAAGCGGATGCCCGCGATTTGCGCCTTGATGGCTAATTCAAAAGCTACGACCCAACCTACCGGACTGGACTCCAAATGAAGAGACTCAAAAAGGGTTCGACGGATCAACTTTATCCCGGTCGTCGAATCGGTAAGCACGGCACCGGTAAAGGTATGAAAGAGATAGTTGGCGGTGCGGGATAGAATGCCGCCGATAACCGAACCACCCAAGCGGCGGCCACCATGCGCATAACGAGTGCAACTGATAAAATCGCAGCCCTCATTTGCGAGTTGCAACATCTCCTCAATCGCCAAAACAGGTCCCACTTCGTCGGCAGCGAAGATCAAAACAAATTCCCCGCGCGCCCTAGCGACGCCTTCCTTTAGAGCGTTAATCACGCCGCGGCCGCGCTGATTGTGGATCAGGCGTACGTTGGGATACTCGCTCTGCGCTTTTTGCACTACTGCAATGCTCGTATCCTTGGGATCATCGTGCACGACCAAAACTTCATGTGGCACTTCCATCACCGCACGCAGAATCTTGAGCATCACCTTAAGGTTCATGCCCTCATTGCGCACTGGCAGCAAAATGGAGAGTTTAGGATTCATGCCGAAGCTTGCCCCACCCGTTGTGACGATTTCTTGGTGCTCGCCGATTTGTAGAACTTCTGAATTTGCTTGCAGACGGCGTGGATATCTTCGTCCGTCAGCGTGTAAGCGGAGGGCAGCCAGAGTGCCTGGGGTGATAGCTTAGTGCTATGAACAAAGCGCTTGTCGGATTCTTTATAAGGCTGCTGGGTATGAATGGGGTGCCAGAATCGACGACAGTCCATATTTTGATTGCGCAAGAACTGGTCGAGTTCATCGCGCTTCTCGGCCAACACGTCCACCCACTGAGGAACTTCGCCCGCCTTCACATCAAAGGGCAAAACCACAATCCCTTTTGTCGCGGCTAATTCCTTCGAATAAATCTCGTAGTGCCGCACCAAGCGCTTGAGGCGTTTTTCAAGATAAGTAATCTGGCCCAATCCAACAGCCGACTGCAAATTCGTCAGCTTAAAGTTAAATCCAATAGTGGGATGGGCATCGTCACCGCCCGTGCCGCGCTTAGGGCGCCCCTGGTCTTTGAGCGCGCGCAGCCTTTGAGCCAAGACATCGTCGTCCGTAACGATCATACCGCCTTGCCCGGTGGTCACTGTCTTGTTGGGAGAAAACGAAAAACAACCCGCATCTCCCCAGGTTCCCAAAAACTTCCCAAAACCCTTGGCACCCAAAGCTTCCGCGGCATCTTCAATCACCGCTAGTTTCTTCGCCTGAGCGACTTTCAAAATTTCCGGCATATTCGCGCCGCGGCCGCTGACGTGAACAGGCATAATCGCTTTGGTCTTCGACGTGATGGCTTGCTTCATCGCTGTGGGAGACATGTTCAGGGTTGTTGGCTCTACGTCGACAAGCACAGGTGTCGCGCCGGTCAGAGTCACTGCGTTTGCCGTCGCAATAAAGGTGATATCAGGACAGATCACTTCATCGCCCGCGCCCACTCCGCGTGCTTTAAGCGCCATGAAGAGCGCGGTGGTTCCGCTAGTCGTTGCAATACCGTGCTTCGCTCCGACCACTTTCGCGATGGCGCGTTCAAAATCCTCGGTCAAATTGCCGTCATTTAGATACTGGCTCTGCAAAACCTTCTGGACCATTTCGGCCTCGAGACTTTCCACTCGAGGATCCCACCAAGGAATCTTTTTCATGCGGCCTTCTTTTCCAGGAATTTATAGAGCGCCTCAGCTTGTGCGAGAACTTGGCTCTTATTGCGACTCTTAATTTTGCGAATCGGATTACCGGCGTAAACCGTCCACGGCTCAAACTTAAAATCGTAGGGCACAAAACTCAGCGCTCCAATGACGCTGCCTTCGGGGATCGCGTTCTTGGGCAACACCACTGTGTTGGCGCCAATGGCCGTGAAGTTGGCCATGCTCACATTGCCGCGTAGAAGATTTTTTTTAACGTCGGGCGCGCCCGGTGGAAGAATGGTTACCAAGTCATTTACAAAATCATCACTGGTGCACCAGATGCGCACACCCGAGGAGACGCTGCAAAAATCGCCGATGGTGAAGAGATAATCAGCTCCGCCGCCCACGGTACAATTCGCCGCGATATGTGAGCACAGTCCGATCTTCACCTTCGTCGAGAAGTAGGAGAAATCATCGACTATAGAAAACTCCCCGACTTCAAAGAGCTGGGGATGCCGAATACGCGTTTGCGGCGAAATAATAGGTTTCATTGGGATGTAGGGAAGAGCTGGCGCGAGGAAAACCCGCATCTTTTATTTTAATCGGAATCGTGGAAGTTAGGAAAATATCTTCGGGGCGGCCGGGTTTTTTTCGTCGCTAAATTGACCCTCTGTCCTATCGATGCTAACCCTTCGCCATGACAGCCGACGCCACCACCAAAACCAAAAGTCCATCCGCTAAAAAAAGAACAAGTCTAGTCACTTACATGCTGCTTCTCTTGTTGGTGACAGTGTTCAGCGTTTGGATGCTAGTCCCTTACCTTCTAGCCATTATGACCGGAGTGATTTGCACCCTCATAACGCACCCGCTCTATCGTTGGTTCTGCAAAAAGGGCTTGGGCCCCAAAGTTTCCGCCGGCCTAACAACCACCATCCTGGCTTTGGTTCTCCTAGGACCCGTTGCTGGTTTTATCGTTGCTGCGGTGGATGAAGG
>JALHPX010000113.1:0-5205 GCA_022842225.1 bacterium | reverse complement strand
TTAGCAAATACATTACGGGCGACACGTTCCCGTCGTTTGACCGCATTGCAGCTCGTGTGACGTCTTGGAAGCCGATCGAGAGCTTAGTCGGCGATTCATCAGCCGTTCAACGGCAAATGCGCAGTGGCATTCAGACCGGCGCAAAGACAGTCACTGCCGCCGTGCTGGCGATCTTGGGCAACGTTCCCGAACTCGCACTCCAACTCTTTCTCGTGATCCTGACTGTTTACTTCGGCCTTCTCGACGGCAAAAGAGGACTCTCATGGCTCAAAGACCGCATTCCAATGGAGAGAGACGTTCGAGAAAAGCTGAGCAATTCATTCCGCGATACTGCTATCTCGAGCATCTGGGCCACCATGGCAGCTGCAGGCACTCAGGCTGCTGTGATGTTAGCCGCCTTCCTTATTCTCCAGGTCCCCGCGGCGTTTCTGGCTGCAGGCGCTACTTTCATTTTCTCTTGGATTCCCATCTTGGGCAGTACTCCGGTGTGGTTAGCGGGGGCCACCTACTTGTACACGCAGGGCTCCGTGACCAAAGCGATCTTCATGGTCGCATTTGGCATCTTGTGCAGCGTTTCTGATAACGTTGTTCGACCCATCGTGTTGAAGGGCCGCGACGATATGCACCCACTTATTAGCTTACTTTCGATTTTTGGCGGGATTTATTTCTTCGGAATCCTGGGAGTGTTCTTCGGTCCTATTTTGATCGCGGTACTCCTTTCGTTACTCAATATCTGGCCAGCAGTGGCGGGTCGGTTTGGGTTACTCGACCGCTCCTAATCAACCGAACCAAATCCAACGCAGAGCATATAAAGCTATCTAACCTTTCATCCGATCTTCAACTGTCAGGACGACCATCTCAAGTTCCTATCTTGAAAGGATGACAGGATGTCAGCCATGAAAGCTCAGCAACGCATTGCCATCGTCGGAGGCTGCGGCCACGTAGGCCTCCCTCTCGGAATCGCCTTCGCAGGTGTCCCCGGCATGCACGTCGATCTCGTCGATACCAACTCCAAAAGCGTCGAAGCGGTTAATTCTGGCCATATTCACTTTGTTGAAAACGGCGGCGAAGCCCATTTGAAAAAAGTCGTGGGTAAGTCACTGGTTGCCCATACCGACGGAAAAGTGCTCAAAAACGCCACGGCAGTCGTTTTCGTTACCGGCACTCCGGTCGATGAACATTTAAATCCTCGCATCAGCGATATCATCGCGGTGATGGATCAGTACCTACCGCTACTCAACGACGACCAACTCGTTATTCTTCGAAGCACGGTTTATCCTGGCGTTACCAATTTAGTGCGCGAACATTTACAACGCAAAAAGCCAGGCCTCAAAATCGCCTTCTGCCCCGAGCGCGTTGCGCAAGGGTATGCGATTGAAGAAATCGCCAAGTTTCCCCAGATTGTTTCCGCATTCGATCCCGAAGCGGAGGAACAAGCGAGCAGCCTCTTTAGCTTAATCGTGCCAGAGATTTTGAAGATGACTCCCCAAGAGGCGGAGCTTGTGAAGCTTTTCTCCAATAGCTGGCGCTATCTCGAATTTGCCGTCGCCAATCAGCACTACATGATTGCGGAAGCCAATGGTGCCGACTTCCAAAGAATTTATCAGGCTTTGACCTATCACTACCCGCGCGCTGCGACCTTTAAACGCCCCGGTCTTACTGCTGGACCTTGCCTCTTTAAAGACACCATGCAGCTCTCGGCGTTCTACGATAACCAATTTTTCCTCGGACACGCGGCAATGTTGATCAACGAGGGCTTACCTAATTTCCTCGTCAACCAACTGGAAAAGAAAACCGGGCCGCTTGCTGGAAAAAAAGTGGGCTTGCTAGGAATGGCCTTTAAAGCCGACAACGACGACACCCGAGAATCGCTGTCGTACAAGGTGAAGAAGATTTTGGAGTCCCGTCTAGCGATCGTGCAGGACACCGACGTCTATCAAGATACCCACGCTTCGCTCGATACAATTCTTAAGACCTCGGAAGCCTTCATTTTGGGCGTCCCCCACAAGGAATACAAAACGCTGAACCTCCAAGGTAAGCCTTTTGTCGACTGTTGGGGCACCTGGCACGGAAGCATTGACTTAAGCCGCTCGGTTTTCGAAACTCTGTCTGGAAGGCGCCTCACACGGGCAGCCTAAAACCATTCGAGGTTTCCTATGAAGACATTCTTGTACTGTGCCGCACTCACTCTCGCAGGGCTAAGCGTCAGTTCCTTTGCAGCTCAGAAAAGCTGCGGAACGGGTAAATTCACCTGCAACGTGGAAAAGAACCAGTCTTCCACCTGCTGCGCCTCCGCGGAGACCTGCACCACCGATACCAAAGGCCAGGCCGCCTGCACTATCCCGTCGAAAGAACGCACGCCAGCTGCCAGCTCCACCAAAGCAGCCGCTCCCGCCGCCAAACCGAAAAAGTAGTTCGTTGTGAGTCGATTTCAAAAGACGCTCGCTCCGTACCTTACGCACCACCGCAATTTCAATAACAAGGCGACTCATTGGGCGGGAATCCCCCTCGTGATTCTGTCGCTCTTTATCGCTCTTGGCTGGGTTTCGATTGGGGGCCCCGTAACGGCAGCCACCCTACTCCTAGTGGGCTCACTGCTCTACTACCTCTCACTCAATTGGATCTGCGCTGTGTTCATCGCGGCAGGCACTCTGCCGCTCTACTGGCTCTCCCAATGGATTTGCCAACAACCGGCGGTTGTTTCCGTTACCTACTTTGTCGTCAGTTTTGTCATCGGATGGTTTCTGCAGATCGCAGGTCATTGGTTTGAAGGCAAGCGCCCAGCGTTCCTGGACAACCTGCTTCAACTCATGAGCGGCCCACTTTTTTTAGCGTACGAGTTCGGCGTCTTTATCAACGTACTTAGCGAGCTACCGCCGTCGGAAGCCTCTTCAAATGTGAAGCAATTGTGAAATCGCCGCCTGCTTTCCCATTGTGAACGGAAGGCATTTTTCCAACATCTTTCAAGACCATAATCTGGGTTTCAACTAAAAGCCGGAGATTTGTACGTGATCTTGAAGAACCTTACCCATTTCGTCATTCCATTTATTTTGGTCAGTGCGAATTCGATGGCCGAAGTCCCTGCGCCGGGCAGTTTAGATTTTGATTTTGGCGCCCTAGGGAGAATGAAGGCTAGCGGGACGGATGAGCAAACAACTACGACGGACTTGTACGCATTGCGCCCCGTTTTTTTGCCAGATGGAAGCTTTATCGTGCCGACCGGTCTGCTGGGCGGTTACTTTGGATCTGAAAAAGCCATCCTGACAGCTTTCTATCCGAGCGGTATGCCCCAACCGATGTTTACAGGAGCCGACGGGGCTCCTAGCTCCCGAGTCTTCGTTGCGGATCCGGGTTATCCAGATGATGTGGGGAAAGCGGCAACGGGAATTGTGCGCTACAGCGATGGTAAAATGATTGTTACGGTAGCTTCTAGTGGCGGTAAGGGGCCCAGCTTTGTTGCCAGGTTGCACTCCACGGGAGGGTTGGATACGACGTTTGGCGATGGGGGAGTTGTTCGACGAGCATTTTTCCAGCCAACCATTTCCAACGGCGGTAAACTCTATTTCATCGACTTCCCCGGAATTTCAAGTCTATTGCCCTCTGGCCAAGTAAACACTGAGTTTAATGGCGGGCAAAAATTAGTCATTCCTGATTTCAGGGAGCATTATCTTACGCGACAGCAAGATGGAAAGCTTCTTTTGGCCGGACAGATTGGCGTCCCAAACCCTATAGACAATAGAAACCGGTTTAGCGCTGCGCTTGTACGGGTCGACCCTTCTGGGCAACTCGATTCGTCTTTTGGGAATCAGGGTATTTTGATTCTTGCGTCCAATAGTGAGAACCGGGAAGCTAGTTTTGTCCTGGCTAGCCCTAATACGCTTATCGTTGGCGGCACAGATAATTCCGACCACTCGTCGTTTGTGGCGGTACTCAACTCGCAATGGGTTGTTGTAAGACAGAGGACGGGAATCATTGCGCCGCAAGGCGGGTATCTAAAGTCCATGGCTCGCCAGCAAGATGGGAAGCTGCTCTTGGGCGGAGGCTGGGGAGTGCGACGGTTAAACCCAGACCTTACTGACGATACTTCGTTTACCATGCTAAAACCAAACGACGCCTATATTCCTGACGCCCTTTGGCTTTTCAGCAGAACGGATCGCACGATTCTTAGCGGGGGCCCCGCTTCGATCATCCGACAAGTTCCGTAGGCAAACTTAGCGAGCTACCGCCGTCGGCAGCTTCTTAGTCTCTTCCACTTGTTGATTTGGTTCGCCCGGCTTGAGCGGGTGTGCGTCGGACTTAATCGTTACGAATTCATTCTCACCCGGAGCAAAATCCAGCGAGTGAAACACGATGCGATTTAAATCGTAGTCGTACATCCAGTACCCGCCCTTATCCTTTTCACCGCCAGCAAGAGCCAAATCTTTGTAGATCACTTGCACGGATTTGAGAAATGGCCGATCGACCAATTGGATATAGGGACGTTCAATCCGCGTAACCAAGTCTTTGCTTAAGTCAGCAAGGTCTTGTCCGAAATCTTTGCACAGCACGTACACACGGCCATCCGTCAGTGTGATCGCTTTTTCGTAGGGGGTGCCGGTGTATTTCTCGGTGTTTTCTTCTGTCATCTGACAGCCAAATTCCCCAGTACCCAACACGCCATACACCACCAATTTACTGTCCTTCATTGCGGGAAGTGCTAGGACGTCTTTTACGAATTGATCTCCCGGGTATCCGCCAACTCCCATGCGGCTTTGCTCGGCAGCATCGGTGATCATAATGATTCCCAACGTCGTATTGGGACGTAAGAAACCAGGATTAGCAGTCAGTTGCTTAATCGATGTGGCAAAGGGAGTTTCTCCACCGCCACCGGCAGAAGACAACTTAGAGACCGCTGCCTTAAACGTGTTTACGGGATCCTTCGCGGTCTTATCGAGAATATCGGGACCGGATAGAGGTAGAAACGCCGGCTGGTTCTCGTCGGAAGAAACCATTCCGACTCTCCAGTCCAGGCGAGAGCTCTTCACAAACTCGTCCATGAACTTAGCGGCGTTCTTAGCCAAATTCGCATTGTGGGGAGGCATACTGCCGCTGTTGTCGATGACAAAAAGGATATCGACCTTATTGCTGCCCTGGAGCTCTTTTAGGTTGTGATCGTATTCGTGCCCGTACTTAATTTCTTCAGTCTGGTGGTAAATGAAATTGGTC
>JALHPX010000112.1 GCA_022842225.1 bacterium | reverse complement strand
CCACACATGGCGTTCCCGCTGTTCCGCACACTTTTGCTCGAATTCGGTCCACGTCTCACGTCGACCAAAAGAGACCCAGGGAATTTTATGAAGTGCCACCACGGCCGCAGCATAGAGAAATTCCGCAGGCTTGCAACCAGACTTGTGCTTGGTTAGCGCAGGTAGCGTATGCCATTGATATTGCCGGTGGATCCGGTTGAGCCGAATACCACGGGCTTGAAGTTCACGCTATCGAGAAAGATCGCCTTAGCAGCATCCCCATTCACCCCAACAAACCGCGCGTTAAACGCGTTGGTGGAAGGAACATAGCGAACAGTCGTAAAGCCTTGCTCGCTGGAGCCGGTCAGATAGATTTCACCAGTGCGGGGATTGCTATCTACGGCAAACGCTTTTTCCTGAGCAGAGCTCAAGTCCAGCACCCGCACGCCGCTTGGGATAATCGGCGCTAACGTACCATCGGTACCTAAGCTGACCAGGGCCATGTCACTATTGCCACTACCCGTGGTGACTCGGTAGCCAGCGCCGACGATTTGGTTCCCAGGCAGAATGGTCAGACCGCGAACAATTGCACCCAATGCTCCGCCCACTTCGACCACTGCTTTACCCATTGTTCCGAAAGAGGTGTCGAGAGTGCCTTGAGAGGATGGGTTTAAACGACCTGCAATTCGCACGAATAGGAAGTCACTCGTCGAGTTCGTTTCGCCAGAGGTCGGCGCGCCCGTGCTCTGAGCACCGGCTAAGACCACTCGCTCGGTTCCACTCACGGTTTGAATGGCGATGGAGGTCGCAACCTCCGTCAGACCAGAAAGATCGTATTTATAAGAGTTGGCCAAATTTCCGTCGGCATCGAACGCCAGGAGAATGAAGTCCGATGCGTTGTCAGCTGTGGGCGCGTCTGGAGCTCCGTATCCACCTACGTAAATATAACCATCGCCGGCAACGGCGACAGAAGTTGCATATTGGTTTCCAGGAATTCCCACCCCGTATCCGGAGGCGCGAAACGCGGGATCCACAGTTCCGTTAGGCAACACACGGAACAAAGCTACGTCGGTATCGCCGCCCGTAGGGTTCTTAGTCACCCCCGCAACGACGAGATTATTTCCCTGAACGGCAACGGCCGACGCCCAAGATTCATCTCCGATTTGAAAATCGAGTTTCCCGTTTCCACTAAACGTCGTGTCCAAAGTACCCATCGACGCCGGACTGTTCACATCCCAAAAATAGGAGGAGACCAAAACGCGCTTGATGCTGCTCTGGGTGAGGTAACCAACCGCAATGGCCTTCCTACCAAGTTGCACACTACCCATCACTTGCGCGACGTTTGAAGGAGCAAAATTTAAATCTACATCTAGCGGGCGGCGGTCTATCGCTAGATCTTCGGAAGCGGCTGTAACAGGCAGAGAATTCGTCGTCGCAGAGATCTTCTGTGTAAGATCGGAATCCGCGTCACTTAGATAATAGAAGTTCGCGCCAGATTGACCGGCGGGAATAGATAGCTGGGTGATGGCACCATTGGCGGGGCAGTTGCTCGCAGAGCAGAACATCGCTCGCGCCGCAGCCGCATTGTCCTGACCAAGCGCGACTATGACCACCGAAGGCGCGGCAATAGGAGCTGCTAAGGCATCCACTAAATTCACGCGCATCACACTAGACGGAACCCCTGCGATAACGGAATTGGGCAAGACCAACGCTAAAGCTTTTGGTTCCGTGATAACGGTCAAGACCTGCGAAGCCGAAGACATCCGACCACTGGGATCCGTGAGTACCATTGTCACGGAGCCGCGAGAGAGCGCCTTAAAGCTAAGCGGTTTACTGGTTTGGCCGGCGGAGTAAACCAACTGAGACACCGCGCTGCCACTGCAAACGCTGTTGGCGTAGTACGCGCCAGTACCAGGGTTTACCGTCAAATTAACGGTGTAAGAGCCGCCGGTAGGAACTGTAACGGGATTATTATTTGCATCCAGAAGGTCCACAGTAAATCCAGGTACGCTGCACTCATTTAGATTTACCCGGTCATTTGCCGGCCCACCTGCAAGGCGAATTTTCGAAGGTAATCGACGTAAAATACTGATGCTCAAAGATCCCGCCGCGATGCTCGTATCAGAAGGAGTGACCGTAACGGTCTCAGTTCGGTTTTCCAGATCCGACTGTGGCTGGATATAAAAGAAAACGCTCTGGCTGCCGTTAGGAATCGTGATTTGCGAAATCTGATTGTTACAAGCAGCATCCGAGCAAACCCTCGAAACACCCGTGATCGAACCGGAGATCGGCATTCCTACACTGGTTGTCGCCGCAATCGCAGCATTTAACCCGTCCAAAAGCGTGGCGGTGACCGGAGGAGAACTCACGTTCCCTGCGGTGATATTTGCAGGTCCCGTAACCGAGACTCTCACAGGGACAGCGATAACCGTGACGGGCAATGCTGCGAGTGTGAGCGCGCTGTTCGCTTCAGTTACCGTCATCGTGACCGAAATCCGAGCTCCTGCTCTAAGGTAAATATTCTTGCTGGATTCGCCCGCACCGAAGGAAAGCTGTGTAATCGCAGGTCCGCCGCAACTGTTGAAGTAGTTCCCGCTGCCGTTGCTAAATCCTAACTGCGCGACGTAAGAAAATCCCGTAGGCACAGTAACTGGTTGGTTCTGCGCATCCAAAATTTCCAAGACAAAGGGTGTCGTCTCGCAAACACCCAATCGTGCTGTCGCGGGTCCGCCCGAAAGGCGAAACTTTGCGGGTTGTCGACGACTGATTTGAACCGATAACTGCGCGCCCGAAATCGACGTATCCGCCGGTGTAACGCTAAGAGTTTCCGTGCGAGCTTCCAGATTCGCATTCGGCCTAACAGCGAAGGTGCCGGAAGTGGAACCCGCTGCAATCGTAATCTCGGAAACCGATGAAGTGCAGTTGGCGGGGTTCGTACAAACCGTACTAATGGCCGGAAGCCCTCCACCAATATTGATCGCAAGATTCGAGGGTGCAGCGATGTCCGCTAACAATCCGTCTTTCAACGTTACCGTATAAACCGACGATACAGATCCGGCGGTCAACGGGGATGGTCCGATAAAGGTGACGCTTAATGGTACTGCCACTACGTTTACCGCTCTCGATGCACTTTCTAAGTTTGGAGCAGTGATTTGAAAGTTTACCTGGTTACGCCCACGAGGAACGATGTTGAATGATTTGGATCGCTCGGCGCTCGTAAAAGTTAACTGCGTAAATGTCGCGGGTGTCGCGGAGCAGTTATTCTGAAAGACTCCCATTCCAGCGAAGTTCAAATTCGCGGTAACGGTACTTCCAGCTTTTGGAAATACAGGTCTGCCGTCGACATCTAGAAGGTCTAGATTAAAGCCAGTGTTGTCGCACTTTCCGAGAATTGCAGGAGCCGAAGGCCCCCCGGTGATTTGGAGTCTATACGGAACGGCTTCAAAGAAAATCGAGCGCGTGTCGCCCGTGGCGCGCGCGTCGGCGCTGGAAACAATCAGGTTTTTTGCGGCCACGCTCACTGCTTTACCGCGAAGATAGAAAGTCGCTTTATTGTCGTTCGCAACCAGGATCTTGCTGCCGGTGGGGCGAATCATACAAGCATTATCGACGAATACCGCGTCATCTATACCGTTGGCATTATCGTTCAGCAGCACTTCGTATCTCGTAGCTACAACGGGGGCTCCAAAGTTATCCTGCAATTGAACCGTGTAGGGCCCACTGCAGAAACCCGCGGGGAGGACCATATTGGGGCCGGTAGTTTGAATCGCCAATGCACGAGGAAGAGCGCGCATGGTAAGCGTCGTAGCCTTCTTCACTAAGCCTGCTAAAGTAGTTTCTAAATTAATGCTGCCCGAAGCGGAGCTTCTGAAGTACAGGCTTTTACCCGTTTCGCCCGTCGCCATTTTTAAACTGTCTGGGGTTACCAGCGATTTGCACTGATTGTCGGTGTACACGCTATCTGTCGGGCGCATACCGCTTAACGAAAGGGACGAAGGATCGCGTAAGTAGAGGACCTTGCCGTCCGCACTCAAAAACTCAATCTTGATGCCAACACAGTCACCAGGCGCCATTTCGCTTAAATCAGGCGTTACGCGGATGCTGACGATGTCTGAGCCCACCACCCCACCAAAGGCTTCGGCCTTAGGCTTAAAACCGTACATACCGCAGCCACTCAAGGCAAATAGGACGAGTGTGAGGACAACTCGTTGAAAAATAAAGTGAATGTGTGAGTTCAAGGCAGAAATCTCCAGACGATTTACTACTTAAACCATCAGGTTTCGTGCCAACTTCACTTGCACTTAGAAAATCCTTAAACACCCGAATAAGTTTTAGACAGGAACTTTATTGAAACAGTTTCGACGTTTAGACATGACTCCGTTCGAAAGCAAAACAGCAGGTAGCCGCGCAAATCTCCGCCAATTGTGAAAAGCGTCGATCGTTTAGACGAAATCGATGCAAACGATTCATTCACGAAATTTTTCAAAGAGTTACGTTGGAGAGTTCTTAGACAGTCTAGAAATTGATACCAACATCGAGGATTACCAGAGGCAGAACGCCGGCGCTTTCGACGGTAATCGTCGTGAAGGCCGGATCTTGAATATACTGAACGCCAGCACCGACCCCGATATTCAAACCCAGGTCCCAGTATCCGCGCCAGCCCACAGTGCCAATCGCTGCCAGAGCGTTGGCCGATTCCGAAACGGTGGGACCGTTGACCGTGAAGTACAGCGAACCCAGTCCGCCTTGCACCCAGAGACCGCGGAAGTATTTTTGGCTGTAGTAGTTCAGCGTGGCGTAGCCACCGAAGCCTGTGAGTGAAGCGCCCGTCGCGCCGGCAAACAATCCCATCGGCATCAGTCCAATCGCCCACTCCGGTGCAAACGAGTATTGGAAGTTTACCGTCGGATAGAAGAACGAAAAGCTAATGCTTGTGCCAGCAGATAGATTGAAATTGAAATCATCTGATTGAGGATGCTTCCTCACTGAGTCCAACAGTTGCGCTTTTGGCGGAGTGATCTGCGAAGGACGGCGGTTATTATTTTCAACCCGAGGCGGCGCTTGCTGCGCCGACTGAGCCTCGCCGCGGCTATTGGCGGCTAAGTTACCACTTGCGGATGCTCCGGCTCCGCCATTCATGGTTTGAGATTCGGCTACTACAGAATCACCAGCGATAACATCAGCACTGGGAGCGTCTAGCTTCACAATTACGCCTTTGGAAGTAACTTTCATCACACGGCCGCAGGCGATCGTACTACGCAATTGGACCACGCAGACACGGTCTCTTAAAATCCAAGGCGCGGTATCGGGGTGAGATACGGCGATGTTGGTTTGGCTCGAACCAATTCTCAACACGCGCGCATTTGCACCAAAAGCAGTACTCGTCGTCAAAGCCCACATTAGGCCGCCGATGATCCACCAATAAGTGGAAGGCAATTTTTCTAGATAACGCACCATACCGACTAAGGTATCGGCCTTGGTTAGGTAGACCTATAGCGTGGTTTCCTTCACAATCTAGGCACAGAGTTCTTTTGCGATTTCAAGAAGATGACTTCGTACTTGGACGCGCGCACGCTCGGCAGGTCCGATCTCGTGCTCGGTCTTCGCTCCAAGACCCGTGCGCACGAGGAAAGAGATAGGAATCCCCATCGCGATTCCCAACGCTAAGTCACTCATTCTATCGCCAACAGCAACGCTTCGCGTCCAATCGATTGCCTGCCCTTTCCACTGATGGGGAATCATTCCCGTTGCGGGTTTTCGAAACAGCGACTTCCGCTTAGGGTGATCAAAGCAGTAGTGGTATTCGTCGATAGAAACGGCGGCAGACTTCACCAACTCATGAAACCTGTCATGCACAGCTTGAAACTCATCGAAGGAAATAATTCCTCTACCCACTCCCGATTGATTGCTAACAACCAAAAGCCGGTAACCCGTTTTCTGAAAGAGGTGAAGGGCCTCGGGAACTCCGTCGAGCCAACGAATTTTAGAAGGATCTCTGGGATAGTGAGTGTCCTCGATCAAGGTGCCATCGCGATCGAGTAAAATCGCCGGGACTGTTTTCAATTCCGCGCTCCCACTCGCTGCAGGAATTCTCCCAACGGTTTTTTCCAACTCCCCATGCTGCGTCCCAAAACGCTGGAGAGTTTTGCATTAGAAAGCACGCTAAAGAGCGGACGTTTCGCCGGCAGATTGAGTTTTGCGGTAATTTGCGGTTCTAGCTTGAGCTGCAATTTCCAAGTCTGTTTTACAAAATCAAACACGTCCGCCCACGACGCATAATCATCGTAGCTAAGGTGAAAAAGGCCGGATTCTTTTTTAGACAGCATTTCGGCGGTGATTTCGGCAATCTCTTTAGTCCAAGTCGGCGCGCCAAACTGGTCGGCAAAGGGTGAGAAAACTTCTTTTTGCCTGAGCGGAGAAAACCGATCCTTTTTCTCGCCGTAAAGCCACTGCACACGAAATACCAGCGACTGATCGTAGGTGAGGACTTTCTTTTCGCCTTCCAATTTACTGCCCGCATACCAATTGAGCGGATTGGGACGATCGTCTTCGCGCTGCGGTCGGCCCAGCGAGCCGTCGAAGACTTGGTCGGTCGAGTAATGCACAAAAGCAATTCCTCGTCGGCGGCACGCTTCGGCAAGAAGCGCTGGCCCGGTGCAGTTGCCAGCGAGCGCGAGATCGCGCTCCGTCTCGGCCTTGTCCACTTGAGTATAGGCGGCCGCATTGATTACGACCTTAGGCTGGTAGATTTGAAACGCGGCTTCGACAGACTCCGGATTGGCGATATCTAATTCCGCGCGGCTTAGCGCAATCGTCGACTGCTGCCCCACCAAATCCGAAAAGGTGCGATTCAGATCCCAAGCGAGCATCCCACCAGCGCCCGCAATCAGAACGGGAGATGCTGGTTTACTCAACTCGGAAAACCGTGTTCGGGTCATCTTCGTGACGGATTTCGTCAATGGGCGACTTTTTGTCTTTCCCCATAAACAACTGGTTGGGGAAGTTCTGAACAACGGAAGCGTGATCGCTCACGTTCTTATAAGCGTGCACCACTCCCGGTGGAACTAAAACGGAGAGCCCGCCGTCCTGACCGCCGAATACGATCTGGCGATTCCAGTAAGTGGGAGAATTTTTGCGATTGTCCCAGAGATAGATCTTAAAGTTCCCAGGACCGATGAACAAAAACAAATCCGACTGCTCTACATGCTCGTGAGGCCCGCGCACCACGCCGGGCAAGGTCAAAGACGTATAGGACATGACCGGGTAGTACCTGGGATCCATTTCGTCATGGCGGAACGTTTCAACCAACCACCCGCGTTCGTCGATATACTTCTTCGCCGGTTTAATGATCGCCCCTTCAATGGGACCCTTCTTAAAATCCATCTCACGCCTCCAGCATCAAATCGTTGGCTACTTTGAGCGACTCAAAAGTGCCTGCGTCGGTCCAATCGCCTTTGAAGAAATCGCAGGTCATGGTGCCCTTCGCAATATACGCATTGTTTACGTCGGTAACCTCGAGTTCTCCCCGGTTACTCGGACGCAATGTTTTCACAATCGAAAAAACTTCGGGATCGTAGAAATAGATTCCGGTAACTGCCCAATTACTCTTTGGCTGCTTGGGCTTTTCTTGAATACCGAGAACTTTATTGCCACTCAGCTCCGCCACGCCGAAACGTTGGGGATCGGTAACTTCTTTGAGCAAAATTTTTGCACCCGCACGCTGCTCGGCAAAACTATTCGCGAAAGGGGCCAAACTATCGGTGAAGATATTGTCGCCGAGGATGACGCACATTTTGGAATCGCGTGCAAAATCAGATGCCAATGACAGCGCCTGTGCAATACCGCCTGCTTCGTCCTGAACTTTGTAAGTGAAGCGACAGCCATAATCCTTGCCGGAGCCCAGCAAGTTAACCACTGCGCCCATGTGTTCAACGCCTGTAACAATCAAGATCTCGGTCATGCCTGCTTCTTGCAATTTTGCCACTGGGTGCAAAATCATCGGCTTTTTGCCAACGGGCAAGAGATGCTTGTTTGTCACTTTAGTTAGCGGAAACAGACGAGAGCCTGTTCCTCCTGCGAGAATAATACCTTTCACAGAACACGTGCTCCCTTGGTTTCGCCTTCAAATTTGTTGGTGTAATTAGCCTGATAAAACTCGAAAAACTTCTTATCGCGCACTTTTTTCCACCACGACTCGTTCTTCAAATACCACTGCACAGTCGCGGTCAGAGCGTCTTCAAAGGTGACTTTGGGGGACCAGCCTAATTCGCTGCGGGCCTTGGCAGAATTCACGGCATAGCGACGATCATGGGCCGGGCGATCGCCCACGTGCTGTATCAGCGAGGTTGGCTTGCCCAGGATTCCCAACAGCTTGTGGACCATGTCGATGTTGTAACGCTCTTCGTGTGCGCTGAGGTTATAAACTTCCCCACTGCGGCCGTTCTGCAATACCAGGTCGATGCCCATACAGTGATCGAGCACGTAAATCCAATCGCGCACTTGCTTGCCATCGCCGTAAACAGGCACGGGCTTGTCTTCGATTGCATTGGCAATAACGAGCGGAATTAATTTCTCTGGAAACTGAAAAGGCCCGTAGTTGTTCGAGCAGCGGGTGATAGTGATATCGAGTTTAAAAGTGCGTTGGGCCGCTAAAGTCAAAAGGTCCGCAGCGGCTTTCGAAGCGGCATAGGGCGAATTAGGATCGAGTGTGTTGCTCTCAGTAAAGGCCGGATCCGTGAGATCGGAAGAGC
>JALHPX010000111.1:2813-8744 GCA_022842225.1 bacterium | reverse complement strand
AAACGTTTTTAAGTTTTTTTGGGGAAGCGCGAGATCTCCCGGCTTCGTTTTATTGAGGAAGAGATAATCAACAAGTCTTGAGTAATGTTCGCTAGAACTATTCGCAGCCGCCGGCCCGTTTGGCGAGTAGCCCGTGCTCTCGCTTCGCTCTAAAAAAATCGCGCCTTCCCACTCAGCCTCGGCGCCAAACCCATAAACCACCGACGCACCCCTTCCAACCCCAGTCCATACCAACCCTCCCCAGCAGACTGTCTAACAAAGCAGATCGCTTCTGGGCTTTCCCGCTCTCATACTCCTCCGCCTCGCCTCACACCCCACCAACCTTCACCTGCTTCTTTTTACGCCTGCCCTAACTCCATCCACGCAAGCCTCAACCCTTCGCCTTTTCTGCGAGATAAGATTTTTAATTTTTTTGTTTCTTTGAGGAGGTGGGAACGGCGGCTCACAAGTCTCAAGTATTGCGCGACCTAGCCATAGTCAGATCCGATGGCTAGTTATTCACTCATACTGAGGTATCGACTGCCGCAAAACTCTCCGGAGTGGAAGCGCGCACTGCATTGACAAAGCCCGGAGGAGGCGGCTCTTTTAGCAAAGCTCCCGCCTCTAAGAAGCGATAGATCTCGCCGAAATTTTTAATCTCACCGCTGCCAGTGCGTCGTAAGACATGCCAGGGTTGTATGTCGATGGGACTTGATACGCCGATAGCTCCCATGATCTCGGCAGCGCTTTGGACTGTCTGATTTTGGAAATTCGCAACGCGCACCGTTTTGTGTGAAACACTCAAGCCCTTTACCAGCTCAGGTTTCTGAGTGGCAACTCCAGTCGGGCACTCGTTGGAGTTGCAACGCAACGCTTGAATGCATCCCAAGGCCATCATCATGGCGCGTGCTGAATTACAAAGATCTGCGCCGAGAGCAAAAGCGGTGACCATGTCAAAGCCCGTAACCACTCGGCCGCTGGCAATTAGTCGCAAGCGATTGCGCAGACCAAATCCGACGAGCGAGTTATGAACGAATACCAAACCGTCGCGCAGTGGGTAGCCAATGGAATTGGAGAATTCCAAGGGGGCCGCACCCGTGCCGCCCTCCCCGCCGTCGACAGTGATGAAGTCGGGGAGAATGTTCGTCTCCACCATGGCTTTGCAGATCGCCACAAACTCTCGCTTTTTACCGACGCAAAGTTTGAAGCCAACCGGCTTTCCGCCCGACAGCTCTCTAAGTTTTGCGATGAACTCGCAAAGTCCCCTGGGGCTGGAAAACGCCGAATGCGCGGGAGGAGAGACAACTGTTTCGCCCATCGGCACGCCGCGAATTTCGGAAATTTCTTTGCTCACTTTTGCTGCGGGCAGGATCCCACCGTGGCTGGGCTTTGCTCCTTGCGAAAGTTTGATCTCAATCATCTTCACATTGGGCAAAGCCGCGCGTTCTGCAAAAAGCGCCGGACTAAAAGTACCGTTGCGTTCGCGGCAGCTGAAATAGCCTGTGCCAATCTGCCAAATGATGTCGCCGCCCGGTTGCAAGTGATAGGGACTCAATCCGCCTTCACCCGTGTTGTGGGCAAAGCCTCCCAGCTTGGCGCCCCCATTTAGAGCGAGAATGGCGTTCTTGCTGAGTGAGCCATAGCTCATCGCCGACACGTTCAATATGCTTGCAGAGTATGGCTTGGAACAATTCTCTCCGCCAATCACCAGGCGCAGCGACTCCGGCGCAACGTGCACGGGCATCAGCGAATGCGTGGCCCACTCGTAACCGTCGGCATAGACACTTTTTTGAGTTCCAAAGGGGAGTGTATCGAGTTCTTTCTTGGAGCGTTGGTAGACGATGGACCTCTGTTCGCGGCTGAAGGGCACACCATCTGAATTGGATTCGATGAAATACTGATTGATCTCGGGCCGGATCATTTCAAACAAATAGCGGAAATTGCCGAGCACCGGGAAATTGCGGCGAATGGTCTGCTTGGTCTGAAGGGCATCGCACATTCCCATTATCATGATGGGCCCCAGAATCAGCAGGGACCACAGTATCATTGGAAAAAACAGAGCGACCATACCGTTGACCAGAAGAACGCCTGCACAAATCCAATAAAATAATATCCGCATGGGGGAATTTTAACTTAAACTCCTCTCATGCAACAGACTCCTTCTCCGAAACATCCCAAACGCACTTTGGCGGACCAATGGCGCGTGGGAGTTCGGTTGGCCCGGAATGCGTTGCGGAGTGTAGCGGGCTGGGTGGAACAGGGAATTTTCTGGCCCGAAATCTCTAAGTATTTGAGTCGCCATTCGGCGCTACAGGCAGGCGTGTATTGGCTTGCGGCGACGGCGGCTGGTTTGGTGGCGGTGTTATATGCCGAAGCGTTTGAAGGTGCCGCATTGCTTTGTCAGGTACTGCTTCGCGAGCATCCCTGGTTCTTATTTGCCATAGGGCCGTTTTGCTTTGTTTTGTCTCGATGGATGGTGACTCGGTTTGCACCGTCCGCGGCCGGTAGCGGGATTCCGCACGTGATGGCGGCTTGCGCGGTAGATCCCCCGCATATGGACGGCTGGGTGGGCTTTCGTATCGCTGTTGTCAAAATTCTGAGTTCGCTAGTGGCGTTAGTCGGCGGCGGTTCGATGGGCCGTGAAGGTCCTACCATTCAGATCTCTGCAAGCATTTTTTATGGCTTCGGGAAGCGCTTTCGCAGCATTTGGCCCAACCTCAATCACCATAGTCTGCTGATTGCGGGTGGAGCGGCTGGTATTGCGGCTGCATTCAATACTCCGCTGGGCGGAATTGTGTACGCGATCGAAGAGTTATCGCACCGTAATTTCCATCGCTTTAAGACAATGCTGATCTCGGCGGTGATTATCGCGGGTTTAGTGGCGCAGGGTCTGCAGGGGCCGTATTTGTATTTTGGTTTTCCGAAGCTGCCCGTAGTGACTGCGGGCCTTCTGCCATGGGCCTTGGGCATTGGCATATTTGTTGGTTTCTTGGGCGGAGTGTTTGGGAAGTTTCTTCATTTGATCTCCAAGCAATTGGGGCGTTGGCAAGAGCGCCGTCGCCTATGGCTTGCTTTTGGGATGGGGATCTTGCTACCGCTGACCGCCTGGTGGGTTGGGCCGATGATGATTAGCGGCGGTTCGGATTTGATTTTGCACCTGCTATTTGACGACGATAAACAAATCTCGTGGGGGCTCGTGGCGGCTCGTTTCTTTGCGCCGCTGGCAACCTATTCGACGGGTGTGGCGAGCGGGATGTTTGCTCCTGGTCTGGCGGCGGGAGCCGCGATTGGTGCAAAGATTGCCCAACTCACCCACGCCAGCAACGCTAATTTTATTATTTTGCTGGGTATGATTGCCTTTTTGAGCGGAGTGACTCGTGCGCCCTTCACCTCTTTTGTCTTGGTCATGGAGATGACGGATCGCCATTCGGCGATATTTGCGATGATGGTGGCGAGTCTGGTTGCTTCTTTGTCCGCAAAGATTATCGACAGTAAATCGTTCTACGAACGGTCCGCGGCCAGGCTGATCCGAACACTTCCGAAATCAGCCCAGCCCAAACGGCGCAAAAAAGTAGTAACAGAAGAAGTTCCGACGATTACTCCTCACAACTCTCAGTCTCCGGATACTCACTGACTTTTTGAGTGAGCACCTTGACCGCTGCCTTGGGAAGCTTTGCTTCGAGGAGAGCCATGCCCTTCTCAGCGATCGCTTTATTTTCGGCCGCGTCGTAGGGAAGCAGAGATGAGGTGAGATCGCCAGTCGAAGTTGTGTGGAAATCAACGTAGCTTCCTAGTTTATTGGTCTTGCACGACAGATCGACCTTGGAGAGGTCAATCGAACGAATGCTTTTTGCATCGTCTCCCGCGGCACGGAAGCTCGCTGTTTGTTTTGTCGGATTGTAGACGATATTCCACACGCTGAAGTTAGACTGTTCAACTCCCTCCAAGAGCGCCAGCGCGTGCTCCATTGCTGTCCTGTCCATCGGTACTGCTAATTGCATCGCCAGCGACGTGAAGCGTGAAAGCGAGCTGGAATCAGTTGGAATAGCTTTGGTTCCACCAAAACCTTTGAAGTCCTTCAAGTGCTCCACCGATTTCGCGTAGGAGTCATTGGTGATGACATTTGCCTTGAGAGTAGCGCCGGCAGGGGCCTGCTCTTTGCGCTTAATGAATTCAACCACGGTGCATTCCGGAGTGGTGTCGCAAACTAGGTAGTGCACATTGGCCATTACTGGCGAGATACGGCGCTTGCTCACATCTGCGATTACTTCCTTAACCGTCGAGAAATTATCGAGTTGGTAGGCGATCCACTGCAGCTCGTTGACGGTAGGGCGAGCGTCCGCGATCGGATACTGGGTTTCATTCAGCCACAAGATCTCTACTACGAGCCCTTTTTCATTCATTCCGCCTAGTGGGAAATCTTTTCCATGTTGAGAGAAGGTCAGACTGCCGAATTGAGAGGTCCACTCTTCTGCGGTTTCCGAGGTATCAAGCAGGAAAGCTGTTTTCTTCATCTTGCGAGAATTGGTAAAAACCATTCCGTGACTTTGATGCCAATCGTAACTTTTTCCAACAAGATGGTCCGAATCGGAGAGCTGAAAAGCGCTGCAAGCAAACCCAGTCGCCATGAATTGGACCATGAAAAACTCAAACGCGACGCCGACGATAAATAATTTCTTAATCAAAATTTCCCCCAAGTAGAGTGTGATTTTCGCCCGCTGGCTGGGTCAGTCAAGTTCCCCTCGCGCACCATGATAAAATAATTTTATGAAAAATTGGACGCGGTGCGCTTTGGCTTTGGGACTGCTGCTTGGAGGCTGCTCCAGTGCACCAACAACAGAAGTGCCCGTGATCTCGATGGGAGAATTTTTTCCCTACACCTTGCTTTATCAATCCGGACGGCAGGGCACCTTTATTCCTTCGACGAGTCCCACCGCTCCCTACGGAGGCTTGGATCGCGAAGCGAATGCGCTAGAAGCGATTCGCTCCAATCCCACCAATCTGCTTTACGTCGACGGCGGCAATCTCTTCGTTCCCGAAGGCGCCACCGACATTAAGAAGTTTGCGGATCAAGCCCCCATTATCGTCGAGGCGCTCAACGTGATGAGTCTCGACGTGTTTGCACCTGGGCCGTCGGACTTGACGTTGGGTAAGGAGACACTTCAGAAGCTAGCCAAGCAGGCGGCGTTTCGTTTTGTCGCTACCAACGTGATGGATGAAAACGATCGCCGGATCTTTCCAGCATTTCAAATCGTGCAGCGGGGCAAGCTGACGTTTGCGTTTCTTTCTGTTCTTCCTGAAGGTTGGTATGGCAAGTCCATTCACGCCACGTCGGTGAAGAGCGCGTTGAACAAATGGATTTGGCAGGCCAGCATCCGCGCAGATTTTGTCATTGTGATCTCGCAGCAGGCGGAGGTGGAAGAAGACCGCAAAATTCTGGACAAGTACCCGCAGGTAAAATTGGTGGTGGGCAATGATCCTAGACGCAGTCTCGATTCTCCGGAGTGGGCGAGAGGGCGTTTGCTTCTAGACGGGTATCGCCATGGCATGTTCTTGGGCAAACTCACGTTTGAATACCGCCCGCCGTTCTTTGGCTTCTATTCCGAGCCGGAGCTGTCACGCGTGCAGGCGTTGCGGTTGGAGAAAGAGCGGGAACTTGCTTCTATAGACGACACAGCGCAGCGATCGGCAATGCAAGGCGTGCTCGCTACTCTCAAACAAGGGCATCCAGAAAAGCGGCCTTCGGGGGCGAGTCGTTTTATCCACGAGCTCATACCTTTAGATCGCACACGGTTTGGTAAGCCGAATGAGGTCTCCACACTGCTCTCGCCGAATTCCCCTCAAATCCTGCCGGAGGAGCCTCTTGGGTTGCCGGCGGGCAAAGAAGTTTCCGACGAAGACCAAACGGGCCTTTGATATACTGGAATCAGCTCAAAGCACGCCACTACTAAC
>JALHPX010000111.1:0-2803 GCA_022842225.1 bacterium | reverse complement strand
ACTACTAACCCGAGAAAAACTATGTCAGAAGCCATCTCCTCCCGAAGGAGTTTTCATCTCATTATCGACGGTGAAAACGATCCGTCCCGTGGGCTGAATGTCCTCGAATTATGGCGTCACCGTGATTTGCTCTGGTTTATGACGTTGCGCGACATTACGGTCCGTTACCGCCAAACTTTGCTGGGTCCCATCTGGGCAGTGTTGCAGCCTCTGTTGTCGGCAGGCGTATTCAGCGTCTTCTTTGGTACTGTTGCCAAGATGCCCTCGGATGGCGTTCCCTATTCGCTCTTTGGATTCTCCGGTTTGATTCTTTGGTTGTTGTTCTCAAACACCATTGGCCGTTGCAGCGGGAGTTTAGTGGGCAACGCGCACCTTTTGAATAAAGTGTATTTCCCACGGGTATTGATACCGCTCTCCAATACCATTCCAGGGATCATCGATTTTGGCATCGCCTTTGTCGTCTTGCTTTTGGGTTGTTTCTATTACGGCATCTACCCGAGTTGGCAGGCTGTGTTTTGGATGCCGGTCATCGTAGGGATGACGGCGTTGCTTGCATTGGGTTTTGGGCTTTTTTTAGGCGCCTTAAATGTGCGCTACCGAGATGTGAATAACGGAGTGAGTTTTTTGCTGCAGCTAATGATGTTTGCGACGCCCGTCGTATATCCCTTGAGCCTTGTACGCGCCGATTACCGCTGGCTCGCTGGCTTGAACCCCATGGTCGGCCTGATGGAAGCCCTGCGCGGCTGCTTGTTTAATCATCCAATCGATCTATCGCTGCTGGGAATTAGTGCGCTGATGACCGCGACTTGGTTGTACTTAGGTGGTCGTTACTTCTTCAAAGTGGAAAAACACTTCGCGGATATTGTCTAATCAAAGTTCTACTTGGATTCCGATTTCCACTACCTGCTCTGGCGGAATTTTAAAGAACGCCGTCGCTCTTTCCGCGTTTGCAGAAAGGGTGGCAAAGAGCTTCTCCCGCCATATCGCCATTCCCGGGCGCTTCGTCGGCAATAGCGTCTCTCTTCCTAGATAAAAAGTAGCGTCGTCGATTGCTACGTCGACTCCTTCGTTCTTGGCCAAGCGCAAGGCGCCAGGAACGTTCGGTGTGTCTTTAAATCCGTAGTAAGCAGTGATGCGGTAGAAATTTGGACCCAGCAACTGGATCTCAATGCGGTCTTCAATGGAAACGTGCGGAACGTTTTCTGTGGCGACCATCATGATGACTACACGCTCATGCAAAACTTTATTGTGCTTAACGTTGTGATAGAGCGCAGGTGGAGTTCCATCGCCTTGCCCGCTCATAAAACACCGGTGCCGGGTATGCGAATAGGCGGTTCGGTTTGGATCTTTTGTAGAAACTCCGCAATTGGGATGGTGCGGCTTTGTAGGCGCTCGCCGAGTAGGCGGCGTCCTTGTCGCCACGTTGTCATGATCGTGAAGACCGAGATGCCGACAGCGAGCGGGAACCAACCGCCATGGCCTAACTTGGCTAGGTTAGCAGTAAAGAAGGCGAGATCGATTACTAGGAAAAACGCGATCACAGCTACTGCTAACGCCAGGTTCCAATTCCAAATTTTGCGCATGACTGTGAACATGAGCAATGTGGTGATCACCATCGTGGTCGATACCGCGATACCGTATGCACCCGCCAGCGCATCAGAGCTACGGAATTCCAGAACCAACCAAACCGTGCCTATCAGGAGTATCCAATTGATTCGAGGAACATAGATCTGGCCGATCTCATCGGAGGAGGTATGCTGAATCACCAAACGAGGCAGGTACCCCAGCTGCACTGCCTGCCGAGTAAGTGAGAAGCTCCCCGAAATAACGGCTTGAGATGCAATGACAGTCGTCATCGCCGCAAGGACGATGAGTGGATAAAGACCCCACCGAGGACAAAGATAGAAAAATGGATTGGAAGCCGCTGACGGTTCGTAGAGGAGCAATGCGCCCTGACCAAAGTAATTGAGAATAAGTGCGGGCAGCGCGACGAAAAACCAGGCCTTGCGAATGGGGTTTTTTCCAAAGTGGCCCATGTCTGCGTATAGTGCTTCTCCGCCGGTGATGGCCAGAAAAACAGACCCCAGAACGAGGAATCCGTTCTTCCCATTGTGAAACAAGAATTCAAACCCGTGGATTGGATTCACCGCAGCCAAAATATCCGGGTGCTGAATGATCCCGTAGATTCCCAACGCGCCGATACTGATAAACCACATTAGAATGATCGGGCCGAAAAGCGCACCGATGCTTCCCGTGCCAAAACGCTGCGCACCGAAGAGCCCGAGCAGGAGTAAAATCGTAATGGGGATAATATATGCTTGGAGCGCTGGGGTCGCGACTTCGATCCCTTCAATCGCCGAGAGAACTGAGATTGCGGGTGTCAGCATTCCGTCGCCGTACAAGAGTGCCGCACCAAAAAGTCCAAGCAGAATAAAAGTGCGTCGCGCGGGTGTGTCGAGAGTGCGGCGGTCGGTCGGTTGATTCGTCGCGCGGTGCCGGCGTTCTGGAAATCCCAAGGACGTCAGCGCAAGTACTCCACCTTCGCCGTTGTTATCTGCGCGTAGGACAAAGAGCAGGTACTTCACCGAAACCATCAGAATCAACGACCAGATGATTAGCGAAAGAATTCCGAAGATATGACTTTGTGTGACGTCAATCCCGTCGAGGCAATAGCGAAGAGCGTACAACGGACTTGTACCAATGTCGCCGAATACGACTCCTAGAGCGCCTAATGCGAGTCCAAAAGAATTCTTGTTCTGGCTGCCGATTGATTTCTGCATAGGTGTTTAAAAAAACTAAGCTA
>JALHPX010000110.1 GCA_022842225.1 bacterium | reverse complement strand
TGAAGGAAAAGATCGACGGTATTGTCGCGGAACTGACCCTCGCCAAACAAGCCGAAGAACTCCGCATTGAGCACACGGCTCCTCCCCGACTGAATCTCCTGTTTGCCGGCAATCCCGGTACGGGCAAAACGACGATCGCCACTGAACTCGCAGAGAGCTTGTTCGAGCTAGGCTACGTCAAACGCAGCACAGTTACCCACGCCACGATTCAAGATATTCTCTCTGGCTCTCCCGAAGCGAATGTGAAGAAACTTTTCATGGATAGTAAAGACGGCGTTCTATTTATCGACGAATTCCACCAGCTAAAGGACACGCCCGAAGGTAAGCGCGCATTCCGCGCCATGATTCCGTATCTAACAAGTCCCGAATACTCGCGCACTGTGTTTATCGGCGCGGGCTACCAGGATGAGTTGTTAGAGCTCATTCGCGATATAGATCCGGGCGGCGAGCGCCGGTTTGTGACTATTCCCTTTGAAGATTATGACCGCGATGAAATGCGCCAGATTGCGGATTTCATGATCGACAAAAATCACCTGCAGGCTTCCGACGAGGTGAAGGCAACTTTGGTCGAAAACGTAATACGCAAGCAGAGAACGATGAAGCATCCCGGGAATGCCGGTGATATTGAACGCCTGCTGGGGCTTGCGCGCGAAAAACAACGAGCGCGCCTCTCTGCTCTGGCAGGGTCGCGCAAACTCACCGCGGCTGATTTCAATACGCTGCAACTGGAAGATGTCACGGTCGCTAGTCCTTTGAATATTGAATCGGTACTGGCGGAGATCAATGCCCTTAAGGGTCTAGAGCACGTCAAGCAGCAGCTCCATACTATTCAAGCTCTCATGACCTACAACCGCGCGCGGGGCGACGACGTATTAACTGGAATCGAGCCCTACATCCTTCTGGAAGGTCCGCCCGGCAGTGGAAAAACTACGCTCGCAGCACTCATCGCGAAACTCTTTGCCGCCAACGATGTCATTCCGGATCCAGACGTTGAGCAGGCACTGGGCGGTGACCTAGTGGGTGGCCATGTCGGCAATTCGACCCCTCTCGCGGTGAGAAAACTCTTTGAGAAGGCTTGGGGAAAAACTCTGTTTGTCGATGAAATCGGCGCTCTGGCAAAAGCCGTTGGCGGCTATGAGGAACAAGCGGCTAAGGAGATGCTTGCTCAGATGGAAAACAACCGAGGCAAATTTATCTTCATCGTGGCTGACTATCCTCACAACATCGATCAGTTTCTCAGTCTCGATGCGGGCCTACCGCGCCGCTTTGGTCTGCGATTAACCTTGGAACCGATGTCCGGAGAAGCAGCAACTCAGCTACTCGACGATAAATTAAATTCGTTCAAGCTTGAGATCACTCAGTGGCGAACCCACGTTGAAAGGCGTCTGGGTGCAATAGCGGCTTTACCTGGATGGGCCAGTGGCGGCGATGTCCGAACTCTCGCCAACAAAATCCGCACCCAGCAAGCAGCCGCCTTCGTTGCTGCAGAAAAGCAAGGGCAAAGGCTGGACCCACATGCCGTGAGCGGGGAAACGCTCGACAGAGCGCTCGATCAATTGGAAAGCGAAGTCCGCAAACGGCCGCCCGACGGGCCAACGCTCTCCCGATCTGGAAATTTCGCGTACCAACACGCCCATCGTCATGAACACGAACAAGAGCCCAAGCCGGAGCTGACGTCGGAAGACAACCAACACTTGCAAGCCATTGCGGAAGTCGACAAACAATTTGGCGACCGGTTCAACACGGATCCTGCTGAATTGGCTCGTCAGGAGGAGGACGCCCAAAGCGACTACAACGTAGCGCTGGGCAAAAAACTCGGCGTCACCCCGGAGCGAGCGAGAGAGATTCGTATTCAGGTCAAAGTGAAAGTTAAAAAATTAGTGCAGGTCTTGGAGAAACGGCAGGTCCAACACTTCAAGTACCACTGCCCGTTCTGCGGCGGAATCGAAAGTCCCCGCTGCGCTTACATCAACTATCCCCTGGAGTGGAAAATCCAGCATTCCACCCGCAAGCCGTGGAGCGAGGATGTGTTGGTTGAAAGCCAAATCGAAGTAGAAGAAGAGCGCGTGGAAGACCGGACAATTCCCTGATCCACTACGGCTTTTTGGATTCTTGGTAAGTATCGACGAGACCGAAGACTGCTTTCTTCAACTTTTGGCAGTCGGCGAGCAACTGGCTGCTATCGGTACTTGAAATCACATTCGTGAGATTGCCAATCAGCAGCTCGCGAATCAACTTCGCCAGCTCCCGCTCTCGCTGATTCGGAGTACCGCTCTTGCCGAAATGGAGCATGTCGGCGATGCGAGCTTCACCGACCTCTCGAACCTTGGCATTGAGCTCCTTAAACTCGGCGCCCACAGCGCCATAATAATGGAGCATTCCCATGACAGAGGCGTGTTCGGGAAACTTCACCAGCCACTGAAAGAGCGAATCAATGTAGGCATCGAGACATTCAACGGCCGTCTTTTTTCCGGCGACAGCAACTAGGACCATTTCCTGGCCCTTGCCGATCACCTCGGAGACAGCCGCCGCCAGCAGATCCTTTTTTTGAGGATAGTAATAAACAACGTGAGACCTTCGAACGCTCGCTCGTTTGGCCACACTAAAGGCGCTCAGCTTTTCTGGCCCCTCGGTGGCAAGAATCGAGATGGTGCAAGCGACGATCTTCTGCCGAGTGGCGTTCTCGCCCGCTTCCTCGAGATGGGTATGCTGTCTGGTAACTCCCTTTACTGCCATGGCTCTTCCCTCTTCCCGTCCTTACCATTTTTTTGTGTGACTATGTCAAACATCATTGCAACTCAACCAGGAACATGCGATTCGAATCGTTTGACTACCTGATTACCGGGGGAACCTAAAAGATGTTTCATCGCTCTCCATTCGCAGTTGCAGCTCTCGTCCTATTTTTGGGAACGGCTTACGCGCACGCAGCTCCTACCGATGGCTCTATCGAGGAGACAGTTCCCAGCACGACGTGGGATAAAGTCGGTGTGGAATTATTCGGCTGGTCATATGGCAGTGGCGTTGGACAATTTGATGGGCGCCAGCCAAATAGTGACGGCACGCCGGGCGATCCAGTTGAAATCGTAAATCAGGTTTCGATCACGCATCCCACGGATGTCGGGTTGGATTTCGTGTTGATGCCGCAATTCTCGTTTCGTCCTTTTCTATCAGACGACGAATTTCAAGCTTTCGAGTTAAAGGACCCGACCTTCGGACTCGTGGGTACCGTTTATCAATCGGGAGGTTTTAGCTGGTGGGCACGTTTCGAAAATGCACTTCCGCTTTCTCAACTAAGTCGAGACGACAAAGTGATTCTCGCCCCAGGTGCTGTAAATACTTTCTCGTACCGTTTTGCGAGGTCGCCATGGGAATTACAAACTACAATCTCTCCGAGCGTTTCGCTCTTGAGCGGTGGGGATTTCAAGAGCTATCTCTATTTCAGCCCTCGTGTGAACTTCATCTTTGACGACTCCTGGGCGCTCTTTACCTACCTGGAAGCCGCCACTGAAACCACGCCCGGTGCAGGCCTCACCAACTTCACCTCTGCGCAGGACACCAACTTAGGGGTGGGCGTCCGCTATACCGTGGCGGGAATGTTTCTTGAGCCTTCGATAAACGTCTATCCGTTCGGCGAGGTGCAAGACTCTACAACCGCGTTCGTGGGGCTGTTCTTCGGCGGTAAATTCAAATAGCAAAGCGGTTTCGGCACGAGCTGACTAAGCCTTTCGAGACTGTCCAAAATGTAGCCACGCATAGGGGCCTTTTTGCCTATGTTTTCAAGAGCCTGCAGCGGCACCTCTTTTGCAGAATACAGTCTGTATACAGAGGCGAATGATGAACACCTTGTTAAAAGTTTTGATTTTGGTTGCTACCGTCACTCTTACTCAGCAAGTCGTTGCGGAAGAGTCGGAAGCCACTGACTTTGACTACGCACCTAAGTACATCAATCAGTATGAAGTGATTCGATCGCCTTACTACGATGCGGCTGATTCTGACGGCTTGCTCCCTAGTTTAGATGCACCGGCTCCGGTGGCACCTAAGGTTGCAGCTCGTTTTGTCGCCAGCATAAAGGCGCCAAAGGCCGCCAAGAAGTCTTCATCCAAGCTAGCGTCGAAAGCGAAGTCTAAGGCGAAAGCTAAGAGTGCGAAGATCGCCAAGAAGTCGAAGTCGCAGCCTAAACGTAAAGTAGCCAGTCGCTTGGAGCGCAAACCCCTTAAAGTAGAAGCACACGCTTCTCGCGTTGCCCGCCCGGACTTCTTATACCGAGCGAGCCCAGAGCAAGCTCCTGAACTACAATACCACTAAGTTATTTTTCAGCAGGGTTCCGGACGGTAACAGCGATGTTTTCTTCACTGTTGCCTCGACCCACTTGCAGATCCAGCGACTGTCCCGGCAATGAGCCCAAGATAGCTAATTCGTACTCGGCCTCGTCAAAAACCGGGCGTCCATTTACCCGCAAAATCCGATCACCATAACGAAGCCCTGCGCATTCCGCTTGCTCTGTGACCGATTCCACATAGAGCTGTGGCTTATCGCCGACGACGTGAGCCTTGGTGGCAAACCCCGTCGACTTATCAGATGTCTTGCGCACCATGGCCGCCAAATTCAAGCGCACTTCGTCCACTGGCAGCGCAAACCCAATACCTTGAGCCCGCCCAGCCATGGCAACGACTACTCCCACCATCTCCCCCGAGAGATTGATAACAACTCCGCCGCTGTTACCCGGATTAATGGCAGCATCGGTTTGGAGTAGTTTTGGAATTGTCGTCCCCGGACCGATTTCCACTTCCTCCGCCAGCGCGCTTAGGATGCCCTTAGTCGCAACCATTTGCTTGAAGCCAAGCGGGTGCCCTAACGCAATGAGAGTTTCGCCCAATTCCAAATCCGATGATTGGCCCACTGCGATTGCCGGTAAGTCATCTGGAGCTTCGATCTTCAGCAGCGCCAAATCTCCCGCAGCCATCGACGCAACGACCTTAGCCTCGTAAGGAGTTTTTGTGCCTTCTACTGTGACTTTGATTTCTTTGGTGCCTTCGATGACGTGGTTATTGGTTAAAATATAACCCCGCTTATCGACGATAGCTCCCGAGCCCATACCCTGACGCGGACCTGATGGTCTTGGGAAACCAAACGGTAGAATGAGGACTGGTTCCTCCTCCACCGGTTCAGAAACCGTGTTGATCAAAACCACGCTTTTGCGTGCGGCGCGAATAGCGAGAACTTCTGGCGTTTCTCTTGGATTATTTGATTCTGCGAAACTTGCGAAGGAAGAAGAAACTAAACCGACAACAGCCAGCTTTAAGACAGCAACCCTAACCACTAACCCCATTTTGGAACCCATCAAACCCCCTTAGATCTGTGATGGACCAAAACGACGCTTTGAGTCAATAGCAGTTTTTAACGTCGATTAAGTGTCTACTATCCCAGCTGAATTTCGCGCTTAATCCGCGCGAGGAAGTTGTGAGCAGCGGCGGGAAAGCGATGAATGATGGTGCTGATCTTCTTAGCGGTGGCATCGGTGAAGGATTCGGCATACGCACGTCGCGCCCAGAGAAACGACGACCAGGCCTCCATATCTTCAATCAAGTCCTTCTCGTAAGCCTCTTGAAGAATGGGCTCAGGCTGCGGACTTAGTTTGTTGTGGGTAATAGCAACGAGCACCGCATGCATCACGTGGCAGGTTAATTCGAAAAGGTGTTCATAACGGCGGATCATGCCATCGCGTTCGAGTTCGCTGAGGTTTTTCTTATTCGTCGCCTTCTCAAGAGATTTCAGAGCTGATTCCAAGGACTGCACAAGGGTCGCATCGAAGCCGGTCAAGGGTGCCACGGGGGTGCTCCAGGGTTTTAAAGAATTTTAACACGCCTAGAGAGCTTGGAGGAGAACGATAGCGGCCTCGTAAGAGTGAGCCAGATAAAGCTGAGCCAATAAAAAGATCAAAACGGTAGCGGTGATTAAATAGCCAATCGCGGATGCGAAGCTTTGGAAGGAACCTAACTGACTGACTGTGCGGGCCATGCCACTCCTAAAAAAGCCTACTTACAGTTCCGACAACTTTCATTTATGAAACTCGAAGTCAAACTTACAAATAGCGAATAGAAATATTAATAATATTCAGCTACTTATCGTTATTAATTTTCATAAGAGTAAATAAAGCTTACTAGGATGACAGAATAAACCCAGATTGTTGGCGATGGATTTCGAAATCCGCCGACGGGCAGCACGACGTACCGCTCCTCAGCATACCTCGTTCCGTTCTAAACCACGGTTAGTTCGAAGGGCCTGCAGCCGCTTCTCTGCGATGAATTTCGTCGGCAAACCGCTGAGACATTACTTCAAAAGAATCCCCGTTCGGCTTACTTTCGGCGATGACTGTATCGCCATCCGCAATTCTCACCGTAGCATTCAGCGAGATTGGGCCCATGTACTTCGGTGTGACGGATTCTCGAACCATCGCTGCCCGAACGGATGCTGACACTTGGGCCGGCGTGCGGTTAATACGTTCAATCATTGCGCGTGCCGAAAATGGCTCGCCAGTGAGGCTCTTCACCATGTCCGAAAAGCCAACCGAATTTCCCGGCTTCCAGTAAGCTTCGGTCAAGAGCGGTCCCACTTCCGCATTGTCGACGTAAGTTCCGTAGCGCTTATCAAGGTAGGCCTGGGTCTGCGCGACCGCCAGATTCGCCAAGACATAGCCATGGTAGTAAGCGGCGGCCTCCTGAGTGTGCGTGTGGAACCCGCAGAGAACCGGAAATCCGTTCCCTTCCTTCAGAAGCAGTTTGCGCTCAGTGGCGCGAGCAATCTCTAGGATCTTCTCCGGCGTTAATTGCTCGACAGGCACTCGGTACAATTCTCTTTCGAAGTAAGGCACCACCAACATACTCCGCAGGTTGTACGCCAACGCTTCTTGCTTCTTGAGCGCGATCTCTTCGATGAGCGACTCAGGCATTGCTTCGCCGGCAGCGTTCCTCGCATAGCGCTTCAACCAAATCGGGTGAGTAAGAAATTGATCCATAAACATCGAATGCGTTTCAGCAGCAGCTATCGACGTAGGCGCTTCTTCTTGCGAGCCAGCAGGGGACGGAGTTTCGATATTCGCAAAGTGCGAACCATGCCCTGCCTCGTGAAAAATCGTCTTATGCGCCGACAAACCCGCACCGACTTTGCCCAAAACGCCATTGCTGGTGAAAACCGCAGAAGCTGGAACATGCTGGCCAGTGAGTGGATTGAAATACGCCGGCGAAAGCGCACGGATAAAACCATTCTGAGTTTTGTTTTGGCGATCGATTAAATCAATAGACAGCTCCGCATTACGAAAGTTTACGCCCAAAGCAGAAAACGTTTGCCCCCAGCGCTTCACCGATTCCGCGAATGGGAAATACGGGTCCATCTTTGCTTCTAAGTCGCCATTCGTGACGAAGGAAAAATTCCATGGCTGGAGCGCATCGGCGCCGTGCTCTTCTTTTACTTGCTCCACATAGCGCCTAGCAGCCTCGCGAGTATTCAACTCCAAATCGTCGAGAACCGCGAAAATCGCGTCCGATGTCATTTGTTCGGCGGAATTGGTGCGGTAGTCGTAAAACGACGGAAATTTTGCGGCCGCGGCGAATTCACGACGCGCTTTAATGACGTCGATGTACGTACTCGCGAGCACGGCCTTCTCAACCTCTTCCAAGGATTTCCACGCGTTGCGACGGCTCTCCGCATCGGGCTCCGCACCGACAAGGGTGCGCAGCTTACTAATCGTCGCTTTGTGAGTAATGCCGGCGCTGTCGGTGTAATTGAGCTCTAAGGCCGCTTTATCTTCTGCCAGCTTTTCTTCGAGCGCCAAAATTCTGCGATTGATCTCGCTGAGGGCTTTGTCGGGGTAGGCGTTGATTTCAAAATAACGGCGCCACTCTTTGAGTCCTTCATTCACACCCGCGGTGGATTGGCGGTCCATCCCCAAGATAAATCCACCGAATCGATCCATCAAACGGCGAATCCACTCGGGAGCACGGGTTCTCAGAGCAGCATCGATTTGCGGGACATAAACGGGATCGGATCTCCACAAGATCAGCTGGAGCTCGGCTTCGTTGTAAGCACCATCCACTTTGGAGGCGAGACCCATGGTGTGGGCCCAATATTTGGATTCTTTGGAACGGTGAAGGCGAAGGTACTCTTGGTTCAGTTTCTTGAGAAGATTACGACGACAGAGAAGGCTAGAGGCGTGTGCATCATTGGATTGCAAAGCAAACACTCCCAGAGCCAGGACAGCGCTCGTCCACAAAGAAATCGATTTCATTATACTCCCCGATAGATGTGCTTTGGTTGAACTGGATTCGACGATGCGTGTCAAATCCAAAGCACAGGTAAGCGGAGTAAAGCTGGGACGTCGCTGAGATCTTAGTTTTTAGTAGCGACGGCTGGGATTATCGGTGAATTCGAAGTCCAGTTCGAGATCGTCGTCCATGGTGTAAGTCTCGATAGACTCATAGCCTTGGCGATCTTTGGCCCTCACTTCCACTTTTACGCCGCGCGGGACTTCGACAAATTTGCATTTCGACTCGGCAATCGGCGTAAATGGCTTGCCACTAGGGTGGCAACGGGTGAAGCCCTTAAGTTCACTGCGGTCGGTGTGGTAGTAAAAAAATTCTACAAATCCAAAATAGGAATTTTTGCCAGAATAAATATCGGGTCCACCGACTCGGATCTTTACCCAGACAGTCTTCTTCTCTTCCAAAATTAATTCAACAATTGCGTCTTCTTTAATTGCCTGGAGAT
>JALHPX010000109.1:3675-8801 GCA_022842225.1 bacterium | reverse complement strand
CACCCGTCTGAAGGGTGATCTGACGTTTGTTTCAAATGCGCAGGTACATGGCGTGATTGAAGGCTCTATCGCGCAATCTAGTCTTGAAAATATGCAAGTTGGACCGACGGGTTGGGTCTATGGCTCAATCGACTCAAGAGGCCCCGTCATTATTGAAGGCCGCGTGGACGGCAATATCACGTCCGATACGTCGATTCGCCTAATGCCGACAGCTACTGTCAGCGGCGCGCTCAAAGCGCCGATTGTGCGGGTGCTGCCTGGCGCCCTGGTCCAAGGTGAAATTCAAATGCATGCTTCTAAAGTTCGCGCCGTAAATCCTAGACGTTCGGTGGGGTAATTCATGGACCGACCCAAGCTTCAGCCGCGCCTTGTTGTGATCGAAGGTAAAGACAAGGGCAAGGCTATCTCTCTCCGCAATGGCACTTCCATCATGGGAAGATCCAAAGGGGATGTCATTATCGAAGATCCTCGCATCTCGCGATCGCATGTAGCGATGCATTTCGACGAGAAAGTCGGAACTCTCTCCTTCACCGACCTCAAAAGCCTCAATGGCACTTTACTCAACGGCCAACCCGCCGAGTCAGGTGAAATTAAAGACGGCGACCAGTTGCAACTGGGCAACACGCTATTTGATTGCCAGCTCCGCCCCGACGAATGGGAAGCCAGTATATCGATATCGGTGCGTCCGCCTGAGCCCTCCGCCCCGCCCGCGGGAGAAGTTTCGATCTCTCACATTGGCTCTGAGCCCGAGCCCAAAAGAGCTTCTGCGCGCAGTACGCGCGTGGCGACAGATTCTGCCGCTGATGTCGGTGACGACGAAGATTCGGAGTTTAACGAAGAAGAACTCACCAAGCTTGCGAAGTTTCGCCAGCTCTATATGAAAATGCCGAAGCGCGCTCGCATCGGCATCTGGACCGGCGCGTTGGCGATTTTTGTTCTCTGGGGTCTCCCCGGCAAAGAGGAGGCGCTTACAGGTGCAAGTGGCACGTGGAGCAAAGTCGAAGCGCTGGAGAAACAAGGACAGCCCGACGAAGCCTTCGCCATGGCAGAGGAATTACAAAAGGCCAATCCAGAAGATCAGCAACTCCAGATGAAAGCCGCTGAGTACTTTGAACGCCAAGGGCGCTACGACTCGGCGATTAATTCCTATACTCTAGCCTCGCACGGCAAGAATCCGATTCCGGTAGCAACGGTAAAGTTAATTTCGTTGCTTCTGAGATCGGGCAAGACAGATCAGGCGCAGGAAGAGTTAGGAACGCTGGACGGCTTCTTAAGGAATGGTCCTTACTCCAAAGAACTCTTCACCGAGTCTGCGCAGTTATTTATCGATAATAAACAGCTCAAGCACTCTCCCGAGAAGGCGCTGATTCTCGCCAAAGCGCTGCAAAAAGAATTTGCTCCAGGTACGGCCATTGGCTACAAGCTCGAGGCGCAGGTGCTGTTTCAAGAAAAGCGCAACGATGAGGCCCTGGCAGTCATCGAAGCTGGCTTAAAGCTCGCACCTCAAGACGAATGGCTGTTGGAGAACTTAGCGTTTGCGAAGCTGTCGTTAAAGGACTTGGCGGGGGCTGAAGAAGTGATTCGAAAGTGGCTGGAGTCGAGTCCGCAAAACTCCAAAGCTCGTCTCGTGATGGCGTACCTGCGCTTTAATGAGAAGGATTACGCGGGTGCCCTGCCCTACACGCAATTTATTTTGGAAGCGAAACAGAATGAGCCAAATGATCCGTACTACAAAGAAGCGCTTTATTTAACGGGTCAGATTTATTGGAATCGTGAGCAACCCGCCGAAGCAGCTGCGTTTCTAAAGCGTGCCTGTGAAGTGGGGTATGAGCCAGGTTGCAAACATGAGGCACTTCAGACGGGCGATCGCAGCACGGCTACGCCGGCGGAACGCTCTCCCGCCGAACCTATTACGCCTCCCGCTAGTGCTCCTACTACTCCCGAGAACTCCCCAGAAGTAACGCAGTAAAGCGCGCCGCCGTTGCCCTCCCGGCACCGAACAATCCTACGGTCTGGGCAGCGACGGATCGTAGATCAAGTACCCTTCCCAACTCGTCGCCCGATTTAATCCCTTATCAAAAATCGTTTTCAGCAGATTACTCCTGGCGTAGATCTTATCCATCGCTGAACCCCCATTCCACGCATTCGCATCCTCGGGGTCGTTGTTGTTCCAGCCTGGCTGACCAAAGGCGTGCGGACCATTGTTAGTCATCGAAACCAACGTGAAATCGTCGGTTCTCCACACAGCGCCACCGGAATTACCGTTAATAATGCCCACATTGTAGCGCAGCGAATTGCCCGATCTCGCCTTGGCGTACCCTTCGGCATACATCGCAGTGGGGTTTTTATCCGTCGGAAATCCGACGGTAAAAATCTTTGTCGCGACACCGTCACGGCCGGTGGTCACTTCGCTAGCGCTGATTTGGATTTGCGGGGTATAACGCTGCTTCCATGCGCTGTCCGTGCGGAGCCACTTCACTTCCACGATCGAATAGTCTAAATCCGCATTTGACTCGACTACTTTGACTGCCTGTAAGTCGCTCTTACAGCCCAATACCATGCATCCGCCCGACGTATACTTCGAACCGGCGGAAGGACCGCAATGATTGGCGGTGAGCAAGTACTTGGTAGAGAGCATGTGACCCGTACAGCCACCCACGTTTACCGTCCATTTGAGTTCTTCCGTCTTAGCGGGTCGTCGAGTGGAGCTATCGTTGTTGAAAATATCTGTTGGGAAAACTTTGAAAGACGCGGGTTGAACTCCAAAGGCCATGGCGCTGGTGGGGGCATTTATCGTCGAGAGAAGGCATAGCAATGCCATTGCCCTTTTTTGGAAAGGCTGCATAACGGCTCCTGTTTTGATTTTTAGGGGATTGAGGTGTGGAAGGTTCTTAGGTGTGTGACTTATTTTATTGTAGCTCGACCAAATTCGTCTCCGCATTTAAGCCCTCTCTTGGCGTTAACTCTTGCTTCCCACTCCTCTTTGTCCGCGGCGTTTGGTACCTTTGTTTGAAATGCGTCACGGATACTTTGACCAGCCACCCTCGAAAAGCGTGGCAACTGCGGAACTTGTTTTGGCTGGCGCCTTCTGGGGGCTGGGGTACGTCGCGAGTAAATGGGCTCTGACTAGCATGGGTCCCTTTGCGATCGTCTTTTTACGTTTCGCAGTGGCCTTTGGTCTGGGCTGGGCCCTTTTAAAAGTACTCAATCCTGGTTCACTCAGTTCGCTCCGCGCCGATTTGGTAATGAGTTCGCGCGCTGGTTTGGCTCTCGGAGTCACACTGGTGTTTCAAACCCTTGGATTGCAGTACACGACCGTTACTCGTTGCGGTTTCCTTACAGGACTTTACGTCGTTTTCGTCCCAATCCTTGAGTCGCTGATACTGCGCAGCGCAATTCGCCTCGAACTTTGGATTTGGATCGCAGTGGCAACGATCGGCACTTTGCTGATGTGCGGAATGGACGCACAGGGTTGGAATATCGGCGATACATTCTCGCTGTGCTGCGCAGTTACTGCCGCCTACCAGATCGTCGCCGTCGGGCAATTGGCGGATAGAATTCATCAGCCATTTTCGTTTAATATTGCCCAGAATTTTTGGGCATTTATTCCCGCACTCGCTTTCCTCATCGGTGGCGAAGATCTTCCGGCTCTGCCATGGACTGGAAAAGCCTGGGTAGGAATGTTGATTCTTTCGGTGGGCTGCACGTTGGTCGGGTTTTGGCTGCAAGTGCGCGCGCAACGCGTGTTGATTGCCACGGTGGTGAGCATATTGTTTCTGCTGGAGTCGCCGTTTGCAGCATTGTTCGGATTTGTGTTTTTTGACGAGCGTCTAGCGTGGGATCAATTGATAGGAGCAGTCCTGATCTTAGTAGCGTGCTGGAAAACGGTAACGTTAGACGGGAAGTCCAACAAGAGTACGTAGCTCTTTCACCTGCGCAGCAGTAAGCGGCTTGCAATCCCCCGGCTCCAGCCCCGAAGGCAATCTCACTCCGCCGTAGCCCACACGCACTAGGCGGCGGATTTCAATCCGGAGCGTTTCAAAAATGCGGCGAACGACGCGGTTGCGTCCTTCCATCAACTCAATCTCATACCAAGCGCCTGGTGCACCGCGCGCGCGTTTTTGAAAATGAATCTTTACGTTTTTCACCATGCCATCGCCAATCCACATGCCTTTGCGAACTTTGGCGATCATCTCATCGGTCAAAACGGCTTTTACCCACACGCGGTACACGCGCGGGATCTGATAACGAGGGTGCATCAGACGATGCGAAAGCTCTCCGTCGTTGGTCATCAACAACAGACCTTCCGTGCGAAAATCCAAACGACCGACAGGTTTTAATACTGTGTCTTTCTTCTTTAACTTAGGAAGATCGTAAATAGAAAATTTGCCCGATTCGTCGTCGCCGCGAGCTGTGAGAACGAGATCCGGCTTGTGGAGCATCCAGTAAATCATTTCGGTCGAGCGCACGACGACAGGTTTGCCGTCGATTTTAATGTGATCTTTTCCGGGTACTACGCGCGTACCCAGCTCGCGAACCACGCGGCCGTTTAATTGAACGCGGCCGGCTTTGATCCACGTTTCGGCTTCTCGACGAGAGGAAACCCCTACAGACGAGAGATATTTTTGAAGTCTTTGCTCTTCCATGACGACTAGCGGATTACCTTGAAAGCGGGTTTGGCGCAACAGGCGTCTCGTGCCGGCTCATTCCCATACCTTGGGCAGGAAATACCGAAGCTTGCGGCATCGGCTGCGAGGAGTACCACAGCGCCTGATTGTCATAGCAAGCTTGAGGCACTTGTTGGTGGCAACCTTGTTTATTGCTAGAGCGATACGCGTTTGCCGAGCATTGGGCATAAACCGCGCTTACTTCGCAATGGGGCGAAACAATTGCGTTAAATTCTGCAGGGTAAAGGATGGATTGCTGCGCGCCGGTCACGGCAGGCGCTTGCATGCCCGGGACCAACCCTACCCGTCGATAGGCAGCATCGGGATTCACCATGATGGCATCTTGAGGTCCTGGTGCCCGACAATCGTAGCTGCCGCCATCGGCGTAAGCGTCGACATTGCCCAAAAGGTGCAGCACTTCGTGGACGATCTCTTGGCAACTCCATTGAGTGGTCCAAT
>JALHPX010000109.1:0-3665 GCA_022842225.1 bacterium | reverse complement strand
AATACCGCGAATGGCCGCGGACGTTCTCACTCGTCACCGTAATCTGCTGAGCCTCTAATCCGGCGATGGGTCCGTTATTTAGAGTAATCACCAATTGTTCGCCGTTTGGCCCCCTGAGATAGGGTTCAACTTGGGCCAAGCAGGCGCGTGTCACGCGAAAAAGATCCTGTATCATCTGTGGGTTGGGGACCATGCCCCGCACGGGTGCAGGACTAAACTGAACTGGAACTTCAGCGGTATAAATAACTTCGCCAGAAAGGGCGACGGATTGAGTGAGCTGGTATTGCGAAGGCAATTCGCCAAAGCGAGTGCGCATGGCGACTGTCTGGCCCGGCTGCATGGCGACGCATGAAAATCCGTCACTTGGTCCGGGAGTCGCAGCTTGTTGCTGGCAGCCCAGAATTGAATTTAGCAAGAAAGCAAAGAGAACAAACCCACGTGTCGCGCGCATTTCGTACCCACCCCAGAAAACCCATGAAACTTAAGTGCGCGGAATTTAACACAATGCGTTATGGATTACAAGACTGAGCCGTAAAAACGTTTAAATTTCAGTAATTTAAATAAAGAAGCGGGCGTTCCACTTTGGAACGCCCGCCTCGGAAAGTAGCAACCACTGCGCCAATTAAGGCGTCTTGGTTGTCATCAACGCAATCGCGATCATGCGGATCGGGAAATAGCGCATGTCGGAAGTTTCGCTCACTGGCAACGCTAGGTCCGGAGTGACACCGTTGTTTTCGATGTAGCTGCCGTCTTTACGCAGGATGAGAGATTCCGTCTGGCTGACCCACATGTGGCTGTTCGGCGCCTCGCCGTGCATGACGACGTTACCGCCGGCACCCATGGATTTTGCGCCAATCACCTTGGCCAGTTTGTTGTCTTGGAGAACAGCCGAGAAAATATCGCACATCGATGCGCACATTTCGTTCGTGAGCAATACGATGTTCATATTCTTCTTCAAGCGGTCGTTTGCTTTGATCGTGAAAGGCATCAAAGATTCGGTGCTCCACTTAGACGACAACTGATCGCCACGTGCTACGTCTTTCGACAAGCCATCGAACACCCGGCGTGCGAGTTCGCGCTTAGCATCGTTACTGTCGCTGGTGTTAGCGTTCGACTCGGTTTCGAACTGATCCAGCCAGTTGTTGCTAAGTTTGAATTGCATGTCTGGCATCGTGATCTTGGTGGTCGAGAAGAGTTGTGCCAATCGCAGACCAAGCGAGAGAGAACCACCACCGTTATTGATCATATCGATGATGAGATCTTGCACGCCTAAGGTTTGCAGAGCGACCAAAGTATCACTGACCTCTTTTACCACTGCATCTTCGCTCGCTTGGGGAGAGAAAGTGTCGAGGTACATTGTGGCCACTAACTTGGTTTCACCCGTCGCCTTGCCCAAGATATCGTAAACTTTTTCGCCGGTAACATACGTCGGGAAAGTGGCGTTAGCGTTTACGAACATTGCGGTGGATGGCACATAACGCTTGGTTTTGAGCACATCAACTGGCTTGGCTGGACCTTCAAACGATTGCTGGAGCACGTCTGCGATTTCGCTCGATCCCCAGGTAGGAGCTAGGGCAACGTACACAAAACTATCTTGGTAGTTGTACCCTTTGCTCGCTGGCAAAAGTTGCGAAAGAGCTTTTGGCTTAACCTTCTTCTGGTCAGCCATTGCATCGAGCGCCCAAGTGAAAAGTTTTTCGAGATTGGTTCCGAAATGCGCGGTTTCTCCAATCGGCAAACTTTTCTTGGCGTACTTTTGTTGTTCGCGCGTGAAATCGCCCATGTCTTTGGTGATCCAAGGCACTTCCACTTCTACCTTCGTCAAACCACGCTGAATAGTCAGTTTGGCGTTGGCATCCGCAGCAGGCATCACGCTTGTTCCGCTCACTTTGGAGAAGAGCTTAGGCATGTATGCCGTCAAGTTGCTCTCGGCGTTACCAAGATGTCCGCGAAGGACAGCTTCTTTTTTCACAAGATCCGGCAGATCTGTTCCGTCGAGTTTCGTAATGATGTCTCCCAACTGAACCGGATACGCGGGATCAGCATAGAAACTTGGCAACATGGCCGTAACCAACAGGTTATTTCCTTTGCGAATACCGTCAAATCCTAGGTACGCGATGGAATTACGCTTCGGCAACACGCTGAAGGTCTGATTGGTTTTGGTATGCGCATCTTGAAACTCGGCAACAAAACGGCTCATCAGACGATAAAATTCTTCGTTTGACGCAGTGGTGTCGGCTTCTGCGAGATATTTGGCTTTTAAGTCGTCAAACTTAAATCCAAGTTTGGCTTCTTTGTACTCCAACGGGGCGTAGTTCTCAGAAAACTGAGAGAAGAGCCACATCATGTCTGCTTGTTTTTGATCTTTTGTGAGAGCTTTGCGTGGAGCAGGAGCGCAGGCGCCGATAACAAATAGCGCAGCAAATCCAAACACCACCGCGCGGACTTTCGCCCGCTCGAATGGATGGAACACTAGTAATCCCCCTTTAATAACCCATGTAATTAGTACTTAAGACTACCAAACGAAAAAAACTACTCGCGACGCTCCCCTTCAGCGCCGTAAACAGCTGGTACTTCTTTTTTCGTTGATTGATCTCAGAGTGGAACTACACCAAGTGAGTTATGGAACGTCAAAACGCGGCGCGGTAGCGATGGGAGTCGGTAAAGGTTTGATTAGATTTGGGTCAAAGATCGCGCCCAATGCAAAAAGTGGTTTTGCTAAATAGTCTTTTCGAGAAATTGTGCGTGTTCCACTTGGACCCGTGTAATCCAAACTATCGTCGATAGATTGAGAATTCTCGGTTTCTATATAATAAATGGCAGAAGCAACAGCAGCCGGCGCTGGCATCGCACCATCCGCAGTAATTAATCCGCCGCTATTACCAAAAACCCAATTCTGGTCAGAATCATTCAAATAGTTTTTGCACTCATCGAAGTAGTAAAAATTAGAACGCTCGAGATCTTTGGTTTGAATCAAGTTTCCTTCGCCGTCGACGCTGGAAAGCGTGAGCGAAGCAACCGCCGCGGGTGGTTTAGTTGACTCCTGAGTCTTGGCCTTTAGCACGGGGAACGCTTTGGATCCAACGCAGTGGCGAGGTGCCACTCGCATGGCGAAGGCGAGGCGCGCTTTTCCCCGATCCACACGAGGCACCGGAATCGGATCGAGCCCCCAGATCGTCGCTGCAAATTTATCTGCGCCCAACAACGTGGAGGATTCTACAAACTTAGCGTAGCTAGTACTCCAGCTGTCCCAATCCAATTCGGTCTCTTCAAATTTTAAGAAAGCGATGTCGCGTTGCGACTGGCTTGCAACAACCTGAATGGCGCGCACGCGTTTGGAATTCAAGCTGTGTTGCCTGTCGTAGTAAACGACCCAAACTTGTTTTGGATCATTTACAAAAATATTCGCGCAGTGAGATGCGGTCAGCACGAGTCCGGGCGCGATATGCGCGACCGAGCAGCGGACCGGGCGAACCAGATTAGAACCCTGCACCCGCACATAGGCCATCATGGCGCCGAAAGGAGCCTTGCCCGTTTCGGGGACGTACTCAGGTTCATTGGCGCCGGAGGAATTAAAAAGTTTGAAGTAGGTATGTGGTTCGGCGTTGAGTTCTTCTTCCGTGAGGCCGTCAAACGCGTTCTCAAACTTCTGCCGCTCGCCGCAC
>JALHPX010000108.1 GCA_022842225.1 bacterium | reverse complement strand
GAGATTTTCCGTCTGAAGGTAGAGAGTCTTTACCTGTAGGTGCTTGGCGAGTTCCAGCGCTCTGGTCACTAGGAAAGAGCCCACGCCTCGGCCACGCGCTGCCGACGATACATACACTCCTCCCAGCCAGTGTTCTTTGTCGGGATAAATATCCATCTCTCGGATCTTTAGCTGGGCCACTCCCAGTAGCTCGTCGCCTTCGACGGCTACAATGTGCAACGGGATTTTATCTCGATTGAGCATCCCGCTAATGCGATCGCGGATCTTTTGCTCGGTCTGATCTTTCATCAGCCGCCCCCACTCGGTGTAATACCAATTTGAGATCAGAGGAATAAACTCAGGTCGGTCCGCTAAGAATTGAATCTCCATACCCAATTAATCCCGCCACACACTCTGGCTGGGTTCCCATTTCATCAATTCTGTTTCGAGTTTAAGGGCGATATTGTCGGCTTCGGACCGCACCAAGTATGCTGGCTTCTCTGGCGAGCCGTTTCGCTTAATGGCTTTGCCTTTAATCGTCATGACGATGGGAGCGAAGAAAATGTCTTCCACCTTGCCCGAGATTACACGGCCCAACCATTTCCATTGCACCTTGGAGCCTTTTTTGAATTTTGCTTTGCTCACTCGCAGACTACTTTCTCGTTCGCTTCGGTTTTTCATTCTGGAACTTCTAAATGGCCTTCGACCACAGCGCCAGCGCGCCGCCTTGCTGTGGCAGAACCATAACCGAACCCAGCTCGCCACGCCGCCGATGAAGCCACGGAATCAATAGACCCGCGCTAACACCCATTGCGCCCCCCACAATCACATCAGTGTAAAAGTGAGCTCCGCCCGCGATGCGACCGGCAGCCACTAATAACCCGCCGCCCCCGACGACAAACCACGGCCAGACGTGCGAATCCATTCTCTGACTGAGGGTTACCGCGCCTGCCGTCAATGCGGCTGTCGCCATGGAAACATGACCAGAGAAAAAAGAACGATAACCCGTGGGACTAGTCATCGATGCCACCTCTCCCTCATAAGAGCGAGGTATTGGACGCTGCACCACATTCTTCACAATACTGGTGAAAGCGCCCGTGACGGCAAGGACTTGGGTAAATACCAAAGTATCCTCGATAAACTCCGGACTCCACCCACCAACAAGAAACCAGTCGGCAAGCAGGGGAACTGTCATGAAGGCGCCCAACGCCACATCGGTCATCAAAAGAGCGGCGTTGCTACGATTGCCCACAACTCCGCGATCGAGTGAATTTATTTCTGAGGTAGGACAAGGGCACCGCAAGCTAATTAGCTTCTTCTCAAATCCATAGAGCACCGTCGTCGTCAGAAGAGAGATGCCGGTAATGGAGAGATCCGTCGCCAGATCAGTTTTGTATAACGATGGCGCCCGCTCCGCGCCCTGAGTCTGGACAGAGGCAAACACCAATAGAAAGATGAGAAATAACTTATTCACGTTATAGCGAGAATTGGTAGCACCAGGTTCCAACATCGTCTACCTCGTGTGGAAACTTCAAATTTTGGAGAAGTAATTTCTTCACTTTGCCCCTCGCCTCGCTGAATAGTAATCTCCGTATAAACGGACCCGCAATGAGAATGAATCGCCTGCCAACAAGAGGAAAAATGAAGCTGCGCGTAGAATGGTGCCTTCTCTTACTACTTTGCTCGTCGATATACGCCGCGGAGTACCGGGTGGAAGCCGACAACACTCCTGTCTACGCAGAGCCCTCGACAACTTCCGAAAACCTAGGCCTGCTTCACAAGGGTAAGCGCCTGCATTCATCGCGCGAACAGGGTGAATTCCTTCGAGTGAAATCGCGAAGCGGACGCGATCTGTGGATCCAGAAATCGAGCCTTACTGCTGTATCGACTTCTGATGCCTATGATGTCAGCACCGATGTCCAATCCGAAGTGCCGATTTTTGAGCCAACGTTTAAGCGACTCCGCTTAGATATTGGCGCCTCAGGCGGAAGCATGTCGGGAGAAGGCTTCGCAGAAGTCGCGCTGGGACTGGAATACTTTATGATGGAGCGGCTCAGCCTGCGAAATGCCGTGTTTTATCGACTCAACAGAACTCAGCCAGACATCATGGGATTGGACAGCTCGGTGCGAGGCAATGGCAATCTGCCCTTGGGAGCACTCCGCTTGCGCGGGATCATCGGCGCGGGCTTTCGCTTTGCGACGCGAGGACAGGAAGCCCCATTTGTGGAACTAGGTGGGCTTTCTAGATTCCGAGATTTCGAATTGGGCTTTATGTTGAAGTACCTGGTGCCTGTCAACAGCACCAATCCCAACGTCGCTATCTATTCGCTCGTATTCTCCGGCGCCACTGGATTCTTTTAAAGCGGCACGCTAGTTTCTAAATTTTATCAGTAACTAAGTCGGCTCGTCGGCTGCTCGGTAAACCCGAAAGTCGCGAACATTCGAATCGTATCGCGTGAGCACATCGTCAATGGGCGTAAGAAGAATCGGCCCTTCACCGACTTTGTGAAGCAGTCGCCATTCGCCGTCTTGCCAAAACAGCAGCCCGGAATGTTCTTTTAAAAAATAGTTGGGGTAATTACGGCCAAAGACAACGAGATCTCCCTCTCGCGCCCCTTCCCCGGCAAGCACCGATTGTGCGTCGGCTATCGCCCCTTCCGCAACATTTTCAAAATACGACCGAAGCAAGACTTCATAGCTATCGCCGTAGACGGCGTTGCGGACTCTGTCCGCGGGAAGCCAGAAATCTGCCGCAATGCCGACGCGCGACGCCGACGCAAAGGCGTGGCAATTCGCCCGATGATTGGAAGGATGGAACCAGGGGTAGTCAAATGAGCAGACAATCCAATTGCGCTCTCTATCCACGGTGGGTTCAAAATGGGTTGCAAAAATATGATCGGGACTGAGGTGCTCGCTGGAAACCGGCGAAAGGCTTTGCGTGAGCATGACGGGCCCCAAGGGAGTGTCGAATTCAAATTGAAAGTTGTGGCGGATGTACCCCAACGACCGCAACCGTGGTTTCACTTTTCGGTTAGCGGAGTGCAGGATCTGCGCACGGCAAATCAGCTCGGGTGGGGCAAGATTCGCCCAGGCTTTGAACGTCAGGGCAAACAGGTAAATAACGAGCAATACACGCTTCATGACCGAGCACGGCTATAGCACATTTCTGAATCTAGTGTTTTAATCCGGCCATGCAAACGAGCTGTCCTAAATGCCAGTCCGAAAACATCTATAGCGATGCCACCTTATGGAATTGTCTCGATTGTTCTCACGAATGGATGTCCGCGGAGCAGGCTCCACAGGAGCAAGCGGGCGATACGGATAATCATGTGCGTGATGCTTATGGCAACGTACTGGCCGACGGTGATGCCGTAACGGTCATCAAAGACCTCAAAGTGAAGGGTTCCTCTTCTGTCGTGAAAGTGGGCACCAAGGTGAAGGCAATTCGGATTGTCGATGGCGCTGACGGCCACAACATCGCCTGTAGAATCGACGGAATTGGAGCCATGAACTTGAAATCGGAGTTTGTGAAGAAAGCGTGAGCCGAAAACCCACTAAGGTATCAAACGCTTGACCAGTCGAGTCATTTAGCGATTGCTATCCCATGGTGCGGGCGTATGGTGCACACCAAATGCCCAAGGTAATTCTTCTAGTCGAAGACAACGACTCCGACGCAGCACTCGTCGAAATGGCGCTCCAAAAATTTGGGTCGAAGAATCGGCTTACCATCGTGCGTGATGGTGAGCAGGCAGTGAACTATCTCTGTCGTCGAGGAGAGCACGCGGATGCTCCCATTCCCAACCTTGTAATTCTCGATTGGAACCTCCCTCGAATGAACGGTATGGAAGTGCTGCGTGAAGTTAGAAAGAATCCAAGCCTTCGCAATGTTCCTTTTGTCGTCTTTTCCGGTGGCCGCTTTGGACGAAGTACCGAGCGCTACTTAAATGATAATCTCGCGTTCCAGCTCAACAAACCCGCTACCGCAGATTCTTTCTTCAATGCCGTCCAGCTAATGGATGAATACGTGTCGAAAACAGATATGATACGCCCGCAGGATTCCGATTTAGCCCCGCTCCGCCGCCTGGCGACCAATTGAGTTACCGGTGGAGCACTAATTGCAGCTAACTGCTTCGAGGTAGCATGTCCAAGACTCCCAAGAGCAGATCATCAAAACCAAAAAAATCATCCGCAAGGCCGCCCGAAGAGCTGACTGTCGTCGGAATCGGCGCCTCTGCCGGAGGTCTAGAAGCGCTCAGAACATTGTTCCGAAGGCTGCCGTCGAATTGCGGGATGATATTTGTCGTCGTTCAGCATCTAGATCCCACCAAAAAAAGTGCGCTGGCCGATATTCTCGGTAAAGAAACGGACATGCCGGTCACTGAAGTGACTCAAGGCGTTCGCATGCTCGAGGACAACGTCTACGTAATCCCCCCATCTGCCGATCTCTCCATGATCGATGGTCATCTCCACCTCGCCCCCAGGACGATGGATGGCGGAAGGCACATGTCGGTGGATACATTCTTTGAAACTTTGGGTCGGACTCGAAAAACTAAGGCCATCGGAATCATTCTCTCAGGATCGGGAAGCGACGGCGCTGCCGGGCTGCAAGTAATTAAAGATGAAGGCGGAATTACATTTGCCCAGAGTGATAGCAGCTCCAAATTTGCAGCAATGCCACTCGCTGCGGCTGCGACAGGCTGTGTAGATTTTGTCTCGGATCCAGTCGGCATCGCCGAGCATCTCATTCAGCTGAGCAAGCATCCTTTTCTCACCGCTCGCCTGTCGGGCTCTTCGCAACCTACGGAGATTGGCGGCTTCGAGGAAATTATCGATCTTCTGGTCGGACAGTTCGGTGTGGAATTCAATCACTATAAGCAATCCACTCTTCGTAGAAGGGTGCTCCGACGAATGGTGTTCAAAAAAATGGAGCAGCCAAAAGATTACGCCGCTTTTCTCCGAACTAGTCCTGAAGAGATGCAGGTTCTATATGATGACCTGTTAATCAACGTAACCGAATTTTTCCGCGACCCGGACGTCTTCGACTTCATTCGCGATGAGATTATTCCCGGCATATTAAAGAATCGACCGCCGCAGGACACCATTCGGATCTGGGTACCTGGTTGTTCAACGGGTGAAGAAGTGTATTCGCTTCTCATTTTGCTTCTCGAGGCTCTCGACAGCGCAGCAATGAAGAACAACATACAAGTCTTTGCCACTGACATTAGTGAGCGTGCTTTAAACAAAGCGCGCATTGGCGTTTATCAAGAAACTCAGTTGCGAAATGTCTCGCCGGAGCGAGTGTCAAACTTCTTCTACAAAACGGAAGCGGGTTACAAGATTTGCAAACGCATCCGAGATCTCTGCGTTTTTTCTGTTCATAATGTGACGTCAGACCCGCCATTTTCTGGCCTGGATTTAATCAGCTGTCGGAACTTGTTGATTTATCTAGACTCCGAACTACAGAAGAAAGTCTTCCCCATCTTTCATTACGCACTCCGACCCGAGGCAACGTTGGTGCTGGGCACGGCTGAGTCTATCGGAGAGTTTTCCAATCTGTTTTCGGCTAGAGACAGCAAACGCAAAATCTTCGTCAAAAGAGAATCGCAGGGGAAAACTCTATCGGTGAGAAAGACCCCCCGCTTACTTAAGCTAGTGAGCTCCATCGAGCCGAGAATCGAAAAGCAATTTGATCTGTTGAAAGAAGCGCAGCGACAGATGTTGAGCATATACGCTCCTAGTGGAGTCGTTACGAATGCCGATTTCGATATTCTGCACACGGTAGGAGATACAGGAAAATACTTAGCGCTCGCCCCGGGAGCAGCCAGCTTAAGTCTCTTAAAAATGGTGCGCGATGAGTTGGCGATTGAGCTACGCAGCGTTCTGCTCAAGGCGAGCAAAACGAACCGTCCGATCAGTTCCAACACGGTTCCGGTTAAATCAAACGGAGAAACTCGTCATGTGCGGATCGAGGCAAGCCCTATTCGAACGCCGATGAGTAATGAACAGTTTTTTCTCATTGTATTTGATGACGTCCGAGGCGTGCCTTTCTTAAGCACACCTCCCAAAGCAAAGACGAAGCAGACAAAGGCAGGTAAGGCAAAAAAAACGGAAGTTGATTCGCTCCGCCAACAACTCATAGCCGCATACGAATCGCTCACCACCGCCAGACACACCCTTAAAGCCACTGTCGAGAGTCAAGAATCGGTGATTGAGGAACTCCGCTCCGCTAACGAAGAAATTGTCTCAGGCAACGAAGAACTCCAAAGCTCCAATGAAGAACTGGAAACTGCCAAGGAAGAACTGCAGTCCACTAACGAAGAATTGCACACCGTCAACGCGGAGCTCCAGCACGGGAATTCTGAGTTGACGCAATTAAACGACGACCTCACCAACATTCTGACAAACAGCCCACTTTGTCTTGTCATCGTCAGCAAGAAGCTCGAGATTCGTCGATACACTCCCGCAGCGGGCAAATTATTCCGATTAGGTTCTTCCGATATCGATCGGCCGTTGAGCGACGTGAGCATGGGCCTGGAGATAGTCGACCTGGATGATCTGCTCCGCAGCGTCACCCAAACGCTTTCACCAATTGAGCGCGAGGTCCAGGATCGGCGCGGTACGTGGTATTTACTCCAAATTCGCCCTTACAAGACTTTGGATAATCGTATTGATGGAGCCGTCATTGTCCTAATTGATATCGATGCTATCCGCCGCTCACGCGAGGCAGCAAATGCCATTGTCGCCACGGTACGCGAGCCGCTTATCGTGCTGGATAAGCATCTGCGCGTGATCAATGCGAGCCGATCTTTCTTTACGACGTTTCAAACGCTGCCTGGTGACACTATCGGCAAGTATTTTCATGAGCTAGATCGATCCGAGTGGGATGTCGCTTCGTTGCGCACGCTCTTGGCAGGGGTTTTAGATGGAAATCAAGATTTTACTAACTTTGAAGTCACCAAGAGGTTTGCGCGCATTGGACTGAGAACAATGTTGCTCAACGCACGCAAAATCGAAGGAGCTGGCGGCGAACCAGACTTGATCTTGCTGGCGATTGAAGACGTCACCGAACGACGCGCGCAAGAGTCGGAGATCATCAAGACCTCGGCGGACTTAAAGCGGACCAATACCCAGCTAGAACAATTCGCCTACATCGCTTCTCACGATTTGCAGGAGCCGCTGCGGACGATGTCTATTTACATCGACTTAATCTTTAGGCAGTTCAAAGGCTCTGATCCCAAGACAGACGAGTTTTTTGATATCGCACTCACTGGCATCGCTCGGATGAAGCAGCTGGTTGCCGATCTTCTTGATTTTGCTCAGGCCACGCGAGCGGAAGTAAAATTCGAACCGGTGGATTGCGAGATGTTGCTCTCGCGTATCGAGCGGAATCTGAAGGTTGCCATTACCAATGCTGGGGCGAGCATTCATTACAAAGCGCTTCCCACGGTGCTCTCCAGCGAATTGCTTCTTGGTCAGATTTTTCAGAACCTGATTGGCAATGGCTTGAAGTTCCGAAATCCCGATGTTTCACCCGAAATCACAGTCGAGGCGGAAGAGCGCGACGAAGATTGGCTTTTCAGCGTGAGCGACAATGGGATTGGCATTGAAAAACAATATTCCACCCGTATTTTTCAGATTTTTCAGCGTTTGCACAATGCCAAAGACTATCCGGGTACGGGGATTGGACTTTCCATGTGCCAAAATATCGTAGAGAGATATGGTGGCACCATTTGGGTAGAATCAGATTTTGGAAAGGGATCCAAATTCTTCTTCACCCTTCCTAAACCTGGAATCCATGCCTGAATTGCCAGAAGTAGAAAACATTAGACGAGCGCTCGAGCCACACCTGGCCGGCAAGAAGGTTGTCCGGGCGGCGGTACGTGGCACGGGACTGCGCGTGCCCTTTCCTACCCATTTCGCCGAGCGACTCAAAGGCGCTACGATTCGCCAGGTTTCACGACGAGCCAAGTATATTATCGCGGAACTTTCCACTGAAGAGGCATTGCTTGTGCACTTGGGAATGACGGGGCGATGGCGGATGGAACGCGATGGAAAATCCTTTGAGCCAGGAGCTTTCTACTACCAATCTCCGATGCAACCCAAGCACGACCATGTCACCCTCATGCTCGAAGATGGCACTTTGCTGGCGTACAACGATACGCGGCGATTCGGAGTGATCGACCTTCACCCCTTGTCCGAAGTCTACCAGTCAACGTATCTGAGAAATTTGGGACTGGAGCCAACACTTGAAGGTCTGGACTTTGAAAAAGTTCGCGCGCTCTTCGCGGCTCGCCGAAGTAGCATTAAGGCCACTCTGCTGGATCAAAAAGTAATCGCGGGAATCGGTAATATCTATGCTTCCGAAATTCTCTACCGGGCAAAAATTCACCCGTTCCTGCCCACGCATCTACTCTCGAGTAAACGTTCGGCTGACAAACTAAAGCTCCTCTTGCGAACGACGGTAGAAGTCTTAGAAAACGCAGTCTACCCGACGGGTGAACCCATTACCCTAAGAGACGAGTTTAAGGTTTACGAGAAAGCTGGCCGGGCCTGCGCGCGTCGTGACTGCGGCGGCAGAATTCGAAAACAAACTCAGAACGGTCGTTCGAGTTATTTCTGCCCACGCTGCCAGAAAAGATAGTCCCTACCAATTGTATTTCGGGTCGCTGGCACGGATGACAGCCACGCGGCAATCTCGGACATTCTCCACCAGTCCTCGAAAGTTGTGATAGTAGGTGTCTCGTGTGTAGGTACCCAGCGCCATCATCTCCGGAATAAATTTCATCCTCGCTCGATACCAAATAGCGGCAGTCAGCCAAACATTCAGGTACGCG
>JALHPX010000107.1:8167-8831 GCA_022842225.1 bacterium | reverse complement strand
ACGGCGTTTTTGGCGCGCCCACATCGAGAATTTCTTGGAACCGAGCTTCCGTGAGACACGCAAAACCGCGCGCCGCATCAGCATTTGAAATAGTTCCCGTGCCGACAATGCTGCCGGCGGATAGTGGCCGCGTGCGGCCAGCATGGGCAATGAGATCGCCCATCGTAAAATGCATTTCGGAGGCATCTGGCTGGCCAAAGAGCTGGCCGTTCCACTCTACTTTGATGGGGCCATGGATGCGCTTGCCGTCCCAAGCTTTGCCTAATTCGTCCGGCGTAACGACGATAGGAGCAAAAGCAGAATTAGGTTTGCTCTGCAGGAAGCCAAACATCGTGGGCAACTCGGTCTTGATCAATTCACGGAAAGTAATGTCATTAAACAGCGTAAAGACCGCAATGTAGTCACCCGCTTTTTCGGCGGGTGTGCCCTTTGGCATATCGGCGGTAATCGCCGCGAACTCCCCTTCGAAATCAGCGCCGTATTGCGGATCCATGATATCGAGCGGCGCATTCCAAGCTAAAAGGTTGTCGCTAACGCCTTGGTACATCAGCGGGGTCTTTTTTGCGGATTCGGGCATTTCATCACCGCGAGCGCGGCGGGCACGCATAACGTGGCTTAAAAATGCGCTCGCATCGTAAAAACCGGCTGCTCGAGGCAGCGGCGC
>JALHPX010000107.1:0-8157 GCA_022842225.1 bacterium | reverse complement strand
CAGTTTTCCAATGCTTCCATTAGAGAGAAAATATCGGCGGAATCCGCATAGGCGGCCTTCTTGCCTTCTGCGGAAACGATCACGAGATCTCCATCGCGGTTTTTGGCTTCTCTCGGCTTTAAGGTTGCTAGGCGCATAGTTTCTCCAACTTAAGAAAAAGTGGCAGTTAATGATTCGTCTGGTTCATCCACACTGCAGCTACCAAATGAACCGGAATGAAAACGTCTCGCTGTTTCAATCTCTTCGACTGACAGCTCAGTGTCACGCCATCTAAAGCGATCGGCGCGGAATTCGAACTTTTGGGGGTCCTCTTCTTTGAGGCAGTTCTCGATCTTGTGCACGCCAAAAGCATCGCTGCCAAAGGCCTGCGAGAAATTCAGAGCGGCAAATAAATTCACAAACCCAAATTGCCCATCGTGGGTCACAGCGGAATGCAGCCCCTGGGTCGCCTTGAATTTAAAGCGCGCAAAGGTGGTCTGACTAATAGCCGCCGCTACTTCTGACGCGGTGGGTTTGTAATGGCCCGCCATGCGGAATTTCAATCCCGGCGTCCAGCGCGAAATACTCTTCTCCTCCATCCAGCGTCCGACAGATTCGATGACAGGCGTCAGGCGGTTCTCAAAGCCATCCCCCATGGCAATTTCGAGATACAAATCGGTGTTGCCACCGGTGCTTTCCCAAAATCGATCGAGATAGGAACTCATACGAACGGGGATTTCGTTTACAGGCAGCTCGGGAATTTTTGCTTCATACCCTAAGACCCAGATCTTCAATGAAGTGCCCGAATAACGCGCGTTAAAGTTGCGGATTTCGCGCAAATCCCATTCCAGGGTGCGTTCCCAGTCAGCGAGGGCCGAGACTTCTGTTCCCAAGGCCGTAAAAATCCAAGGGACACCGTCGGCGCCACAGTTAAAGAGACGAGGAGGGTGGAAGGTTTTTATATCCGACCATTTCGACGTCAAGCGGCCCATCAACCACGGATGACGCGCAGTTTTGCGAAACGTGGCGGCACGATTCATCGCTTCATCCAAGGGAAGGGCTGCAGGCGGAAAATTCCCGGCGTAATCAATCACATTCGAAAGCAATGCGTGCTTTGACGAATAAGAATCCATCAGTAGGGCCTCTCATAAATAGCGCAGGCCGGCAACCGGTGAGGCGCCACTACGCTGCTGCCAAGAGCCCAAAGTTTATATCGAGAACGCTATTAAAAAAAATTCGATTTGCGACGAAAAGATAGATGTAAGCAACCGCCTACCAACCTCACATCAACAGGCTTTCGGAGATAAAAATGCGACCACTGACGGATGCAAATGATGCACTCAATCAAGAGCGGAAACAGGAAGATTTGCGCTTAGGAGTCATCGAACGTTTTGAGAAGTGCCCGTACTGCCATTCAAAATTGATCTTCACTCACGATTTGAATTTGCAGAGTTTTGAAGTGACCGAGAACGGTCGCTGCTCCGGATGTGGAATGCACACGAATCCTCGTAAACATTCGCTTCAGTAGAGAGCAAGCTGCTAGCGGAAGACGTTGTAGACTTCCCAGATACCCAGGACCCACATCGCGACTTGCAGCGCTTTGTTCATTGCGGGAGAGGAAAGAGAAGCCACTCCCTCTAGGCAAATCGACGCAACCAATAGCTTAGATGCCAAGGCATCCAGCGGCGTCCACGCGACCAAACACACCAATAGCCACAGCGGAGCGACTCGGTAAAACCAATTGCCGTGACTAAATAGACTCGTGGCCGCGCCGACTAAGAACAATAAAAAGCTGAGAACCTGCGCGGTATAGATACCTTGAAATAATTTTCCAAAACTCCCATTTCCAACCCAACCCAGAAGGGTGGCGCCTGCTCCCGAAACGGGCGACGGCAAACCGCGCGAGGAGTATTGCCATAGGAACATGGCGGTTATCGGCCCTAAGAAGAACACAGCGCGTGTCAGCATCACCCGACTGGGCGAATGCCTTTGAATCGTCCAGAACACCAGCGCGAGTAGCGGCAGCAGTCCCACAAACCAAGGCTCGGCGCCTAACAACAACGCCCCCGCCAACCCCACGGCCCACCAGGTCTGCTCCACTGCCATGCGAATACAAATCGTCGTGAGAAGGCACGTGAGAGAAACCTGCGAACCCAGACTCAGCTCGTAACTCGTCGGCCAAAACACAGCGAGATAAAGTGCGGCGCGGCTGATGTCGGTGGTCACAATCAGATTGAGAAGTTTGTAGAGCTCAAAGAGAAACAGCAGAAAAAAGAGATTGGAAAGAAGGAATACCGTCGACAGCCCGGTGCTTCCGGTGATTCCCATCCAGACGCGGCCCGCCCAAAAATACGCGTTGGGTTGGCGTTGGACGGTTTCGATTAAAGGTTGATGGCGAAGTTCGTTGAGAATACGCACTTCGGTGACTTCGGAAATCCGCGCGCTTAAGTACCGATCCAAAAGGCCCAGCGGCTGCAAGATGGGGAGCGAACGATTAGCCGGGAGTTGCTTGGGCGCCAAGCTCGCATTAATCGCAAGAAGCGCCACAAGATAGAGAGCGGCTCGATGGGAAAAAAACGCAAGGCTGACTCGCCACATAATTAGAGGATACCACAGGGCTAATGAATTTCGCCTAAGCGGGCCTTGGCCAGAGTCACGGCAACAACCGCAGCGGTTTCTGCCCGCAGGCGATTGCGTCCCAATCCCATCACCAGCGCTTTACTGCGACTAAAACTTTCCCGCTCTTGAGTGTTCCACCCGCCCTCGGGTCCAACAGCGACGGCAATCTCCTGAGCGTCAGCCGGAAAAGCTATGGCGCCCTCGCGCTCTGCCTCGTCGCAAAACAGCACGGCGCGCGGCTGCCAGGCACTCAGCCATTTTTCTAGCCTCATCTCCGGCAAGAGCTCCGGCAGATGCGTTTCCTGACATTGCTTGCAGACTTCCAGCAAAATCTTATTCCACCGTTCGCCTTTAAAATCTCCCGGTTGAGAATGCGCGGAGCGAATGGGTTGAAACGCGCGAATGCCAATCTCGGTCGCGCGGCGCAAAATAAACTCCGTCGAAGCGGGCTTGCCCAGGGAAAACGCCAGCGTGAGTTTCCAGGGATTGTCGATGCTTTGTACCGAATCGATCTGCAGTTCGACTGCTTTTTTGGATGTCACCAGCACAGTGGCTTGGCCAATCAGGCCCTTCCCATTGAAAAGCTCAATCTGGTTTCCTGACTCGATTCTCAGAACGCGGACGGCGTGGTGCGCTTGTTCCGTTTCGAGTGAGACAGCCTGACCGGAGGACCAGTTACCTGGTTGATAAAAACGATGCGACATACCGTCTTGTATAGATCCTAACTATGGACGACAACCCGGTTTCTTCCGAGGCGCTTTGCCTCGTAAAGCGCTTCATCCGCCGACTTCAAGAGCGCGTCGGCTAGGGAACCATTGGAGGGAAATGCGGCGAGGCCGATGCTTATGGTTAAGTAGGCAGGCCGATCGGTGGAACGAAATTCAGTTGTCTCGACCGCGCTTCGCAGCCGGTTGCAGATTTCTTGCGCGTTGAGCATTTTGGTTTCTGGCATGACGATGAGGAATTCCTCCCCACCATAGCGGCAGATGCCATCGGTCTTACGCAAATTACTGGTTAGAATCGCCGCAATTTTCTTCAAAGCTTCGTCGCCCGCAGGATGGCCTTCCATGTCGTTAAAGTCTTTGAAATGATCGACGTCGATCATACCCAAAATCACGGAGTGTCCGTAGCGGCGTGCGCGCTCTAGCTCCTCTTGCAGCTTGGTAAAGATCGCGCGGCGATTGAGAAGTTTGGTGAGTGGATCGGTCATCGCCAAATCATTTAAGCGATCATTCGCTTTCTTTAGTTCGATAGTGCGCTGATCAACCAATTTCTCGAGGTCCCGATTCAAATTCTTGAGCTCTTGTTCTTTTGACTCCAAGAGACGGTTTTTATCGAGGACGTCTTTTAAGAGTTTTTCGCGTTCTGCTCTCAGAGCGCTCACTTGAGCTGCCTGCTCTACCGCGTGGATCAATTCCGAATTGTTCCAGGGCTTAGTGAGGTAACGAAAAATTTGGGCCTTGTTAACGACCGCCAAAATTTCTTCGGGATTTGTGAAAGCAGTTAACACGATGCGTGAGCAATGCGGTTGCAACCGCAAGGCGTGCTCCAGAATTTCTGTGCCCGACATTCCCGGCAGTCGCTGGTCGCAAATAATCGCTGAAAAGCCTGTGGAGCCAAGCAACGCAACGGCCTTTTCTCCGGAGTCAGCTGTCATCAAATCGAAGTGGGAGCGCAGGGTTCGCTCCAGCGCAGCGAGATTATCTTTTTCGTCATCAACGACGAGGATTCTGTAGCGAGTTGTTTGCATCGATAAGATCATGATGCAACCGAAATACTAAAACGTAAACCTAATCGCCCTTGGCGTATTTTGCACCTCGCCTATAGAATACAAAAACACCCAAAAATGGCGACCTTTCGGCCACATTGTTCAGGGACTTTCACATGAGACCTCTACCGCACATTCTGCTGGTGCTCTGTTTCTTGCCCGCAACGGCTCTCTTCTCCACACCGCCGCTCAAAAATGCCACGGAACCGTCGGTGCAGCAGGAGAAGCTGCTGTCGCGCATTCAGGGTATTTTGCCGCGCAACGCAAAGGGCCTTTCCGTCGGAGTGTTCGCGGCCACGATTTATCCGCGTGAGTCGATTGTCTCTCTAAACGCCGACCAACTTCTTATTCCCGCGTCGGTGAGCAAGGTTTTTACGTCTTACACTGCGTTGAAAAAGTTAGGACCTGCTTCCACATTCAAAACCACCGTCCTCACCGACGGTCCGCTCTCCGATGGCAAACTTTCCGGAAATCTTTTTTTGAAGGGCGGCGGGGATCCCAGCCTGGTGTCTGAGCGGATGTGGATGATGGTAAATGAACTAATACGGACGGGCATTAAACACATTACCGGTAACATCATTGCCGATGCCTCGTTCTACGATTTGGAGCGCACACCCGATACCCGTCCCAAATATTTGAAGGACCAGGCGTACAACGCACCGGTGGGTGCGCTCTCTTTTAACTTCAACACGACCACTGTGTACGTACGGCCCGCAGAGCAAGTGGGCAAACCACCGTTCATCGTTATCGACCCAGAGAATTCGTACGTTGATGTGGTGAACCAGGCGACTACTAGCGCCGCTTCGTCGGAACCCAGTATCACGGCGAGTCGGACGGAGTACGTAAAAGGCGATTTAGGCGATACCGTCCTGCTGCGGGGATCGGTTCCTCTCGGCAACAAGGAGGTTCGGTTCTATCGCAATATCGTCAATCCGAGCCTCTACACCGCACATATGTTTCAAACCTTCTGGCAGCGTCGTGGTTTGAAACTCGATGGAGTGATTAAAGAAGGCGTCACTCCCGCAAGCGCTAAACAAATCCTGCAATTTGAGTCGCTTCCGATGTGGCAGGTGGTGTGGGGAATGAACAAATTCAGCAACAATTTTGTCGCCGATCAAATTCTCAAAAAGGTGGGAGCCGAAAGCTGGGGCGCTCCCGGCAACCTGACCAAGGGTCTGACCACGATGCAGGACGCGCTGGAAGACATCGGTATTCCGCGCAAGACCTACGAAATCAAAGACGGCAGCGGTCTTACTCGCGACACACGTGTAACGGCGCGTCAGGTGGTGCACGTGCTACTCTCGGCGCACGACGATATGACAGTGGCTCCTGAATTTATGTCGTCCTTTGGCATCGCGGGCGAAGACGGCACACTGCGCAGTCGCTTTCAGGCCTCGCGATTACGCACACAGCTAAGAGCCAAGACCGGTTCTCTCGATGGAGTGACCGCGTTAGCAGGTTTCTGTCCCACCAAAGATGCAGAGCCGATGGCTTTTGCAATTCTGCTCAACGATACCAAGCTGAAATACGGTAAAATGACGGGATGGGCAGACCAGATAGCCATGGAAGTCTGCGACTTTTCCCGGAAAAAATGAAAAACAATTTAATCTGTGCGCTACTGGTTCTGTTCAGCGGAGAGGTTTGTGCGATTTTGCCGCTGCCCATTCCCACCTGTGCGCCCGATCCCGATTCGCAGCCAGGCATTACTACCGTCGATATATCCGAGCCCTTGCCGGGCTACACCGAGCTGTATAACAAAAGTCGACTACGCGAAATGGAGCTGCCGAATTTTGGCAAACAAAAACAAGCGCTCGGTTATACACCGGGTGTCTTTGACGTTCCTCCACGTCTCCGCAAACGAGTCGATTTTTGGAAAAAAGTGTACACCGTGCACCCCAGCACCGAGGCGATCATCCATGATGCTCGCCAACTCGATATTATTTATGGCGCGATTGATCTCACTCCCATCTCGCCCAATCCCACTCAGGCTTCAAAAAGCCAGTGGAAAGACCTACAGAAATATCTAAAGACCCAGAAGCAAGAAGTAGAGCGGCAGCTCGCGTTTCTACACGAACGCCAAGACAATCCCGTCGATATTCCACTCGATCTCTTTAAGGTATTTAAGCAATTCGAGAACATTCAATCACCGCAGAAATTTCTGCGCGCCAAACAAAATATCCGTGCGCAGATCGGCCAGCGCGACAAAATCGTACAAGGTTTTTTGTTCGGCGGTCGTTACTTCTCCCAGATGATGGAAATTTTTGAGCAGAAGGGCGTGCCAAAAGAATTGACCCGGATCACGTTGGTGGAGTCGGCCTTTAATCTCTCCGCCCGTTCCAAAGTGGGTGCCTCAGGCGTTTGGCAGTTTATGCGCGAGACCGCAAAGCGATTTATGCGCGTCGATGGAGGCGTCGACGAGAGAAACGATCCCATAGCCGCGACTTACGCCGCTGCCGAATTGCTTCGGCAGAACTACGAAGCACTGCAATCGTGGCCGCTCGCCATCACCGCCTACAACCACGGCAAAGAGGGAATGGCTCGCGCGGTCGAACAGGTGCAGTCGCGTGACTTAGCCGACATCATCGAGCGCTACGATAGTCCCAACTTCGGCTTCGCCTCTTCGAATTTCTACTCGGAGTTCTTAGCTATTCTGGAAATCGAACGGGAGTACCGTCAGCACTTTGGAAAAATCCTAGTCGACGCCCCACTTGAGTTTGCATCTCTCCAAGTCGACAAAGAGGTACGGTTTGATGAGCTGGCGGATGCGTGCCGTGTGGGCGCTGAGCAGTTAGCCGTTTTTAACCTGGCATTGACCGACGCGGTACTAGCCGGAGACCTGGCAGTGCCAGTAGGATATAACCTTCGAGTGCCGGCGGCTTCGATTGAGAAATGCCGGTCTGGGTATCGTAACGTTACTCCCGTTTCGATCCCACCAGCGGACACAGCGAGTTAATACACCATGAAAATCGGATTAGAAGTCTTCGTCGAAAAAGCCCACAAGAAATACAAAAAAACACGCCTGGGAGTTCTCTGCAATCAGGCATCCGTAGATTCCAAATTGCGGCATATCTCCGAACACGTTTCGGACAAAAAACTTGGCCTCACCATTGGATGTTTCCTGGGACCGCAGCATGGTATTCGCGGTGAAAAGCAGGACAACATGATCGAGTCGACCGACTTTACCGATCCGCGCACCGGAGTGCCCGTCTATAGCTTGTATAGCAACGTGCGCGAACCAAGCGACGCGATGTTGGAGAACATCGACACTTTTATTGTCGATCTTCAAGACGTGGGCACTCGCATTTACACTTTTGCTTACACCATGGCCAACTGCATGCGCGCAGCTAAACGCGCCGGTAAAAAAGTCGTGGTATTAGATCGGCCCAATCCCATCGATGGCGTTACGCTGGAAGGCAATTGCCTTAAGCCCGAGTTCTCGTCGTTTGTTGGTCAGTTTCCGATGATTGTTCGCCACGGCATGACGATGGGCGAGTTAGCGTTGCTGTTTAATGAAGCTTTTGGCATTGGCTGCGATCTCGAAGTGATTCGCATGCAAGGATGGAAACGCACGATGTCGGCTCCGCAATGGAAGCGCGATTGGGTGCCGCCGTCGCCCAACGTCCCGAACTACTATTCCGTGCTGACATTTCCCGGTTCGGTGCTGTTTGAAGGCACTAATATTTCGGAAGCGCGAGGTACCACCAAGCCGTTTGAGTTTGTAGGTGCACCGTATGTGAACGCCGATACGCTGGCGAGCGAGATGAATGCCAAAAAATTCAAGGGCGTCTATT
>JALHPX010000106.1 GCA_022842225.1 bacterium | reverse complement strand
GGGGGAGATATTTTGAGTCCCGCGGCGCTATTCCAGTTTGTTTGGGAGATTAATTCTTTTCCTGGCCCTGAGCTGCTTTACCCACAAGAAGCAGTTGTGAATCTTCGCGGCGGCTCGCCGCAGCTTAACTTAATTAGCAAATGCAAAGACAGCGTTCCCACGCTTTTGCATTTCAATTACATCGGGCGCTGTTTTGCTTTTCACCGCGAGCTTTGGGATCGCATGGTGGCAAGCGGCGACGGAGCTATTTATTCTTCGGAGTATGCGTGGCTGCGCAAGGCGCGCTCGTTGTCGTCGGAGTTTGGGCTCGTTCCTGGTTACTGGTACTACCGCAATGCCGATTTCGCCGAACCGATTTTCGAAGTAAACCCGGAGCCCGTTTTGCCGTTGATGGGCGAGGCAGGCAAAGAGCTCGAGATCGAAAAGATCACCGCCATCATTTGCTTCCGCGATAAACCGGAAATGACGGTGCGTTGTCTGAAAAAGCTGTTGGCGAGTCGCGGTGCTTTGCCGTTGGAGGTTTTACTCGTCGACAACGGTTCGAGTTTGGCTTCGCGCGATTATATTCAGAATGAAGTGGCGCAGCTTCCCGAGAACGAAAACATTTCGGTGCTGCCGTTCCCCGAGCCTTTCAATTTTGGCCGAATGAATAATTGGGCGGTAAGCCAGTATGCTTCTGGGTCTTTGCTGCTTTTCCTTAATAACGATGTAGAGCTGGATGCGCGCGTTTCGCTCGACACGTGGGCGCGGTGGGCGCTGCAGAAGGATATCGGGACTGTGGGCATTTGCCTGCGTTTTCCGGATGGCTCGATTCAACATTGTGGCATCCGCGCGAGCTTTGGCGATAAGAGCCATCTAGTGCGAGTAGGGAATTCGCACCGCGAAGATGCTCTTACGTTTTTGGCGCATGAAGTATTTGCGAATACTTTTGCCGCCTGCATGATCCGTCGCTCGGTCTTTGATTCTGTAGGCGGTTTGCGAAGCGCGGATATGGCAAATGGTTTTGGCGACGTAGCGCTTAGCCTGACGCTCAAGAAGCAGGGCCTGAAGAATTTTTACCTGGGCTATTTCCAAGGCACACATGCGGAAGGCGCCTCCCGGGGCCGCAGTTACGAGTATTGGGAAGAAGTCGGGCTGGAGCGCGAATTTTCAGATATTCTGGGGCAAATGGTGAGAGAAGACCTCAATTGGTCGCCTGTCCCATTAGCCGAATCAAGCTTGGCGAGTGCGGTGTCCGACACGCTTAAGGCTCAGATTCGAAGTTGGTCCTGGCTAGATCCAGTGAAGCCGACTTTGAAAAAAATTGCGCATCGCGTTTTGCCCGGGCAAGCGCATTTGCCGATATAGTTTAAAGAGCATTGTTTTTAGGAGGATCATAGCAATGGGCGAATATTCAGAAAAACTAAAGGCCAATCTCCTAGGATCCATTCGTGCGAAAGAGACGATGATGGAGTCTCCAGAACAACTCGCTGCGTTTGATCGCGCAACGGCTCTAGTGGTGAATGCTTATAAAAAAGGCGGCAGGATCTTTATCGCCGGCAACGGTGGCTCCGCTGCCGATGCCCAACATTTAGCGGCCGAATTTGTGGCGAAGTTAGCTCGCCCGCGCGCTCCGCTTCCCGCGGAGGCGCTCACCACTTGCACTTCCACTTTAACCGCCATTGGCAATGACTTTGGTTTTGACGAGCTATTTGCCCGGCAAGTCGTGGGTAAAATGTCGGAAGACGATGTCTTTCTGGGTATCACCACGTCGGGTCAGTCGCGCAATATCGTACGGGCTTTGGAAGAGTGCCGCCGTCTCAATATCCCGTCTATTGTGCTTTCGGGCCGTGATGGGGGAGTGGTGAAAGAGATGGCCAACGTTTGTGTCATCGCGCCTGGTGTTGTGACGAGCGAAATCCAAGAAGTGCACCAAGTGCTCTACCACACGCTCTGCGCATGCGTAGAAGACGCCCTATTCCCTGCTTAAAAATCTATTCTACCGTTACGCTCTTGGCTAAGTTGCGGGGCTTGTCTACGTCGGTGCCGCGGAAGAGTGCCGTGTAATAGGCCATGAGCTGTAGTGGAATTGCCATTAGCACTGGATTTAACGCCCACGAAGCCGCTGGCAACTGAATCAGGCAATCCGCATGCTGCGCTAGGGACGGATCGTTTTCCGAGCCAAAGGCGAGGATTTTTCCGCCGCGGCTCTTCACTTCCTGCAAATTGCTCATCGTTTTTTCAAACAATGTTTTGGAGTGCTCTGCCATGCCTTCGGGCGCGGAAGTTGGCTCGGTGTCTTTAGGCGCGATGATTAAAACAGCCGCAGTGCGATCAATGAGCGCAATCGGGCCGTGCTTTAATTCACCCGCCGCATACCCTTCGGCATGCGCGTAAGAAATTTCTTTGAGCTTTAGCGCGCCTTCGAGCGCGATTGGATACTGTACGTCGCGGCCCATGTAGAAGAAGAACGAGCAATCCAAGTGATCGCCCGCCATCTTCTCAATTTGTTTCTCTAATAGGAGCGTGCGCTCGGCCAAGAACGGTAGCTTAAGTAAGTCTGCGGTGAGTTCCTTAGCGTACGTTTCATCGATATTGCCATTGGCTTGGCCCGCCTCCACCGCCAGCATGTAGAGCATAGCTAATTGAGTGGTAAAGGCTTTAGTGGAGGCGACGCCGATTTCGGGTCCAGCGTTGGTGTAGAGAACGAGGTCTGCGTCTCGTGCCAGTGTGCTTTCGCGGACGTTGCAAATAGCTAACGTCTTAGCACCTTTGGTTTTGGCTTCGCGCAAGGCAGCCAAGGTATCGGCGGTTTCCCCAGATTGCGAAATCAGAACCACCAGGCTTTTCGTCGATAAAAGCGGATCGCGGTACCGAAACTCGGATGCAAAATCCACCTTCACGGAAATGCGAGCAAAGCGCTCCAGGTAGTAGCGCCCCACTAAACCCGCGTGGCGTGCAGTCCCGCAGGCGACGATTTGGATTTGGTCTAAATCTTTTAGCCAGCTGCGCAAGCTGCTTAGCTCTGGGATGGATACCAGTCCACTCTGGTGATCAATGTTGGTTTCAATCGTCTGGGCCAGAGCCTGAGGTTGTTCGTGAATCTCCTTCAACATGAAATGGCGGTACCCCGCCTTTTCCATTTGATCGGCTGACCAATTGATCGTCTTCACTTCAAACGGCGTATCTTTGCCGTAGAGATCTTTGATCTCCACGTTGCCACGGTGGCAAACCGCAATCTGGTGATCTTTGAGATAAATAATCTGCTTGGTGCGATGCAAGATGGCTTGCACGTCGGAGGCGACGAAATTTTCTTTGTCACCCAATCCCACGAGCAAGGGAGCCCCGTTGCGAACGCCTATGATCGTGTCTTCCTCATTTTTAGAAAGGACCACAAACGCGTAAGAGCCCTTCAACCGCGGTAGGACGGCGGCAATGGCTTGCAGCAGCGTTTTGCCTTGGCTCACTTCAAGATCAAACAGGTGTGCAACGATTTCCGAATCCGTTTCGCTCAGGATCTTTCGGCCCATGGCCTGTAGGCGTTCTCGATGTTCTAGATAATTCTCAATGATGCCGTTGTGGACGAGAGTAATCGCTCCGACTTGGTGCGGATGGGCGTTTCTCTCGGTGGGCGCTCCGTGGGTGGCCCAGCGAGTGTGGCCAATGCCGAGGGAGCCTTTGAAATCAGCGTTGCTTAGTCGTTTCTCCAGGGCTTCGATTCGGCCTTGGCAGCGAAAAACCTCGACCTGCTTGTCGTGGAGGACCGCGATTCCCGCCGAGTCATATCCTCGGTATTCCAATCGCTTGAGACCATCTAAAAGGATGCCTTTGGGGTTTTTATCCCCGATATACCCAATGATTCCGCACATGTTTTTTTGTACCAATGACCGCGCCTGATGTCATGAACCCTTCGCGGCCGAAGCCTGTTTACTCATTCCAAAATTTCTGGGATACGACGGTTATGCGCGTACCTCAATTCGACCTGCGAGCTCAAACCGAAAAGCTTGGTCCCGAATTACTAGAAGCCTTGAGACAGGTTCTCTATTCGGGAGCCTATGTGCAGGGGGCGCCTATCGAAGAATTGCAAAAGAGCATGAAGGCGTACTTCTCCGCTCCGCATGCAGTCGCTTGTTCTTCTGGAACCGATGCATTGCTCGTCAGTCTAATGGCTTTAGACGTTGGACCGGGCGATGAAGTGATTACCACGCCATTTTCTTTTTTCGCGACGCTAGGCGTAGTGCTGCGGCTAGGCGCCAAGCCCGTTTTGGTCGATATCCAGGACGCCACATTCAATATTGATCCCGCTCAAATCGAAGCCGCCATCACAAGCCAGACCAAAGCCATGATCCCGGTGCACCTCTATGGCCAGTGCGCGGATATGGAGCCGATTTTGGCTTTGTCGAAAAAGCATTCGATCCCTGTGATTGAAGATTGCGCGCAATCTCTAGGTGCAACCTACCCGTTTAAAGCGGCAGCCGTCGGAAAAGCCGGCGCCATGGGCGAATTGGGATGCATTTCCTTTTACCCGAGCAAGAATTTGGGAGCTCTGGGCGATGCCGGAATGGTGCTCGCTACGGATGATGCGCTGGGCAAGAAGGTTGCCATGCTTCGCAATCACGGCCAATCCGAGCGCTACATCCATCCACTTGTTGGCGGCAATTTCCGTATGGATGGATTTCAGGCAGCCGTCCTAAACGTAAAGCTGAAATACCTTGAGGGTTGGATTGCCCGTCGTCAGCAAATCGCTACTCGTTACAGCGAAGCGCTTACGCAGCTTGGAGTCTTATCTAAGGGCGTGGTGTTGCCCGCACGTGTGTACCAAGGCAAGACAGGCGATTCGATGGATCACGTGTTCCATCAATACGTCATCCGCGCCCCAGACAGAAACGCTCTGAAAGCAACGCTTGAGTCCAAAGGCGTTGGCTGTGGAATTTACTACCCCGTTCCGTTTCATCACCAGCCTTGCTGGACCTCGCGTTACGGCACCTCGTGGAGTTTTCCGCGCACAGAAAAAGCTGCGGCTGAGTGTCTTGCGCTCCCCATCTTCCCAGAAATGTCAGACGAACAAGTCGATATCGTCGCTAGTTCCATTGCGGAGCATTACGGCATCCGATCGTAATGCAGGCCGCCATGCACTGTCCTTGCTTCTAAAACGATCTCCTTACAAAATAGGGACACGTTACGTAACGCTTTAAGAAATCTCAGCAAAATTTAGAGGGCATCATGAAACTTCCTCGTGGTTCAGGGCTATCACTGGCATTGCTATATCCAGTTTTGGTGATGGGTTTGTCGTCTTGTAATATCTACAAACCTTTTGCCTCGCCCAATAACGACGAGGAGTACATTCAAGAAGCGCAGAAGTGCCTCAATGACGGCAACTACACTTGTGCGCTCGATGCTTACGCTAAGATCAGCGTCTCCGATCTGAAGAACGAAAAACTCTGTCTCGCCCAGCTCACGCGCGCTGGATTGGGCATTTCCGAACTGGTGCAGACCATTTCGAGCGATTCTTCTGGCAGTGGAATGTTAGGCGCCCTTGCCCGCGCGCTGATTCCATGGACGGAAGAAAAAGAGACTGCCTCCCTAGCCGCAATCACTGAGTGCAACAAATTATCGACGATATCAGATACTCAAAAATCCTCACTTCTTCGAATTCTTGCTTACCTATCTGATTGCTCCATTCGCATTGCAAAAACAGATGTGAAGGTAGCGACTTCCGAAAGCACCACCAGTTGCAATTCGACCACGGATGGAGACAACGATGGCGTTCTAGCTTCAGCAGATATCGCTGCCACACCTGGAGCCGCGCTTTCGACCAACAACGCAGGGATGTGCGAGTTTGATGTGCGCAAGTGCACCGCAAATATGGATGTCGCGAACGATTTAGCGAGTGGATTAGGCGGCGATTTAAGCGGGGTAAATGGCAACCTTACCGACGTTCCGGCCGACTTGAAAGATTCCAACACAGCAACGACCACAGCGCGACAAGCACTGATCAACACACTTTAGTTTTTTCTTGGGAGACGGGATGCAATTCAATATCGGTAGGGCAAATGGGTTCAAGGCAGTCGCTGTTCTTGCTTTGATCTGGGCTGGCACCTCACAAGCGGTTCACGAGTATTACTCGATTTCCAAAAGTACTCGGGCGCTCGGAATGGGAGGCGCATTTTACGGCCTTTCTGACGACGAGATGGCGCTCTTCTATAACCCCGCTGGTCTGAGCCTCTATGAAAACGGCGCGGATTTGATGGGTGCGTTTCGAATCGATGGCTCGACCAGCGCGGCATCGGCTGTGTCCACCATTGTTGATGGCAAAGGTACCAGCGTCGGTGCTCTGGCCAGCAAACTGGAGAAGTTCCAAGGCAAGCCAATCTCTGCCCAAGTTGCCCCGGCCTTTCCTTATTATCTACGACGAGGTTTCGCCATTGGATTGTTGCTGGGTGACATTAAGCTCAATGCGACAGTCGCAGGTGCTGGGATTGATACGTCCTTAGATGTGACTGCGATTGCGGACTCGGGACTCTTCATCGGTTTCGCAGGAAGTCTGTTCACGCCTAAGTTGCATTTAGGAATGAATTTAAAGGGAATGGTCCGCGGCGGAGGCAGAAAGACTTATTCCGTTGTGGAATTAGCTTCGGGCAAATCGCTGGAACTAGACGTCGACCAAATCGGCGGCGCTGGTTTCGGTATTGATGCCGACTTGGGTGCGATCTACGAAATGCCGACGATTTTAGAAGGTGTAAAGACTTACGGTGCCGTGACCATCAGCAACATTATGGCCACGTCTTTCGACTTAGCGAAAATCACCACGGGCCCGCTTACCGCGCCTCAATTGCCTCGCATGGTTTCTCTAAGCGGCCGCGCGGTGTTTCCAGGCTTTTGGAAAGTCGAAAAGGTGAACGCTGTCGTCGATTTGGCGGAATTTAGCCTCGGCGGTCAGTCAGATCCAAACTTCGGCGCACGCACGGGAAGCATGTGGAAACACGTTAATCTCGGCGTCGAATTGCCGATTCGATGGTTCACACTGCGAACCGGCTTCCGACAAGGCAATATCACCGCCGGATTTGGAATTGACGCTCGCTTCTTTCAAATCGATTTTGCTACCTACGCAGAAGAACTGGCAGCCAATCCAGGCCGCATGACCAACCGGCGCATTGCCCTGCGACTGGCGATGGGATTTGGCGGAGCCAAGCCGACGGTCGAGCCTTTGCGTAAGGATAAAGATGGCGAGAAGCAGGAAAAGCCTGCTATCGAGCCTGAGAAAATTGAAAAGCCGGCTGCAGAAAAAACAGCGGCAGAGAAACCGGTAGAAAAAGCCCCGGGAGCTTCGCCAGCCCCGGTTTCCGCACCTGCTGATAAAGGAGTGACGCAATAATGATCCGAATTCTAGGCTTGGTCGTGTTGGGATTCTCTATGGCCGCCCCCGCGCTAGCGGCGGATTACCAAAAGGTGACGGAGAAAAAGCTCTTCAACGGTGAAACGCTGCAAGAGTTTAAGCTGCCAAACGGTCTGCAGATCTTGCTGGTTCCGCGGCACCAGGCGGAAGTGCTGACCTACCAAGTGTGGTTCAAAGTGGGGTCTGTGCAGGAAAAGCTCGATCCTAAGTTGAAGAAAACGGGTCTTGCTCACTTATTCGAACACATGATGTTTCGGGGTTCTAAAAAGTATCCCGACGGTGAGTTCGACAAAATCACGGCCGAAATGGGCGCCGAGAATCAGAACGCCACGACCTACTTCTATCGCACCAATTATTTCGAAAGCATTCCGTCCAGGCACCTCGAGAGCCTGATGGAGCTCGAGTCCGATCGCATGGCCAATTTGAAATTGGATAAGGAAGCCCTGGAAAAAGAGAAGGGCGCAGTTGTCGGCGAATTGCGGCGCGCGTTGGATAATCCTTCTCGCATTGCTTGGGATCAGCTGATGAATTTAGCCAATCCGAATACGCCCTACCGCTTTACGGTGATTGGCACGGAGGCGGAAATCAAGGGCTTTACCGTCGAGGAAGGCGAGTATTTCTATCGCACTTTCTACGCACCAAACAACGCCACGCTCATCGTTATTGGCGACGTGACCGAAGAAACGCTGATGCCATTGGTCGTGAAGTACTACGGCAAAATGCAGGCACAGACGATTCCTACGACCGCACTGCCAATCGAACCTTCTCCCAAAAAGGAGAAGCGCATTGAAACGACTCACAAGCAAGCCACCTCGGAAATCCTCATGTTGGCGTACCCAATTCCGCCCGTGACGAGTGATGAAATCGTGCCTCTGTCGTTGCTCTCCACACACTTGTCGGTGGGAATGGAATCTGTCTTTCACAAAAAACTCGTCGATTCTGGCTTAGCCGTCAGCGCCAACGCCGGCACTGGCTCGCAGCCGGACGTGTTCCAGATCATGGTGCAAATGGCCGAAGGCAAGAAGTCAGATGCCGCTCTCAAGGTGATTGATCAGGAGATGGCAAATTTGATGAAAAAGCCGATTGATAAGGATTCGTTCCTGCGCGCGGTGAATCAGGACAAGCTCAATCTCTACGGCGATATCTCCAATAATTCCTCTTTGGGGAGCTGGCTTGGGGAGTATGTGGTGCTCTGTAACGACTACATGCGCGGCTTCGAGATTCTTCAAAAGCTCAATACACTGAAGCCTGCGGACCTTACCAAAGTTGCTAAGACCTATCTCACCCCTAGCCGACGTTCTGTGGTGGTGATGAAGCCCGGCGCTCGGGGAGGAAAGAAGTAAATGAGAACTCGAATGACTAAAGCCTTTTTCTGTCTGTTGGCGATTGCTCCTCTTGTTTCTAACTCCTGGGCTGCCGAGCCCCGCCTGATTCTGGAAAAGGATCCGACGCTGCTCACCACCAACATTCAGGTGGTCTTTCTCTCGGGATCCTTGCAAGATCCAGCTGGGAAAAAAGGCG
>JALHPX010000105.1:5095-8938 GCA_022842225.1 bacterium | reverse complement strand
GCCGCTCTTCCGCCGACGGTAGTTGCAGTTCTGTTTTTTGGATTTCTACGCTGAAGCGGACAAAGCTGTTCTTGACGTTGGTTTCAAACTTTTCGAATATTGCGGTCGAATTATTGCATCGAGATAAGAGAGAGAACACATGCCTCAGATCTTTCATCGGAGCGCCAACACCCTCGCTAAACTGAGTATCGTTGTCGGCGGTTTAGCTGCAGTCAGCGTACTCGGAATGTTGTACGCGATTCAGGTTTCTCCGTACGTAACTGAAGTTCGAGTTGTGAAGGATCAGCCCATTCCTTTCAGTCACGAACACCATGTCGGTGGACTTGGCTTAGATTGCCGCTATTGCCATCACACGGTGGAAAAAACCGCGAGCGCCACGATTCCTCCAGTGGCTACTTGCTACAACTGCCACAAAGTGGTTTGGGGGGATGCCCCCATGCTTAAGCCCGTGCGCGATGCTTATAAGAATGACACTCCTATCGAGTGGAATAAGGTCCACGATTTGCCAGACTTTGCGTACTTCAATCACAGCGCCCACGTGAACAAAGGTGTGGGTTGCATGAGCTGCCACGGACGCGTCGATAAAATGCCGATGATGTGGAAAGAAAAAACGCTCTACATGGGATTCTGCTTGGATTGCCATCGCAACCCAGAGCCTAATTTACGACCGGTTGAAGCGATGACGGACATGGAATGGGAGCCTTCTGAAGAGTGGAAGGAAACCGACAAGTTCGCACATCTAGGAATTAGGAAGACCAAACCAGGTCATATCAATCAACTGACTAACTGCGCGGTGTGCCACAGATGAACGAGACCAAACTTTGGAAAAGTCTGGAACAGAAAGCTGCGATTGCCGCGGGTGGCGCGCCTAAAGCGGACTCCCACGATCGCTTCAATCCGTTTAGTAACGATTTTCTAAGCCGCCGCGAATTTTTAGAGTGGTCGGGCGGAATGATGGCGGTGTTGGGCGCGGCTGGTTGTACGCGCCAACCCAACGAGAAACTGGTTCCTTATACTAAGGCGCCCGAGCGCGTGATTCCCGGTAAGCCGCTTTTCTACGGCAGTGCGATGAGTCTTGGCGGCGCATCGCTGGGGCTATTGGTGGAGTCTCACATGGGACGTCCCACTAAGATCGAGGGCAATCCCGAGCACCCGATTAGCATGGGTGCTACCGATGTGTTCTCCCAAGCGTCGGTCATGGGTCTGTATGATCCTGATCGTTCGAAGGTTTTGATTCAGAATGGCCAGGTCACTTTCTGGGGAAATTTTAGCACCCAGGCCGCGGCTCTCATGGCCATGCACCGTTCGAAAAAAGGCCAGGGTCTGCGCATTCTGACGGAGAACGTCCTTTCGCCGTCGTTGGGTGCCGCGATTGGGGATCTTTTAAAGACTTTGCCAGAAGCAGTTTGGCACCAATACGAACCCGTCAATCGGGACAACGAAATCGAAGGTCTCAAGCAGGCCTTTGGTAAAACGCTCACCCCTTGGTACGACCTGAAGGCTGCTAAGGTTCTGGTTTCTTTTGATTCGGATCTTTTTGGCGATCTGGGTGGCGTGCGCTACTCGCGCGACTTTGCAGAAGGCCGCGCTATCGCAACGGGTAAAAAGGATCTCAATCGCTTTTATGCTTTGGAGAGCCATCCAACCGTCACCGGCAGCATCGCAGATCACCGCATGCCCGCACGTGTCGGCGATATCGAATCGATGGCAGCGGCACTCGCACAAAAGCTGGGCCTCGGAGTCTCTGGCAAGCCGGAGTTAAATCCCGAGCAACGCAAGTGGGTGGATGCGATTGCCGAAGATGTGCAAGCCAATAAAGGCCAATCGCTCTTTATCGCAGGCCGTTGGCAATCGCCCGCGGTGCACTCGATTGCACACGCTCTAAATGCTTCTCTTGGTAACGCTGGCAAAACGGTTCGTTATTTACCGTCGGTAGAAATCCGCGCGGACAAGAATATGGACTCGATCAAATCGCTCGTCTCTGCAATGGGAAGCGATCAGGTCGAGACCTTGGTCATTCTCGGGGGTAACCCCGTTTTTGATGCCCCTGCTGATTTAGGTTTTGTAAACGCTCTGGCCAAGGTCAAGACCCGCATTCATTGCGGACTCTATCTCGACGAAACCGGTAGCAAATGCCAATGGCATATTCCGGAAGCGCATTACCTTGAGTCGTGGTCGGATGTTCGCGCGCACAACGGCGCTTCGACGATTGTCCAGCCGACCATCAATCCTCTTTATGGTGGCAAAACCCACCTGGAAGTCGTCGCGGCTCTCGCTGGCAAGGGCGATAAGGGCAGCTTCGATTTAGTGCGCGAGTACTGGAAGACTCAGCTCGGCGGCGATTTTGAAACCAACTGGCGCAAGGCTGTTCACGACGGCGTCGTTGAGAAAACGGCTAGCGGCGGTGAATCCGTTGCTGTCCAAGGAGCTTCGAGTTGGAAGTGGACTCCCAACACGGGCGAACTCGATGTTCAGTTCCGCCCCGATGCAAGCGTTTGGGATGGCCGGTTTGCAAACAACGGCTGGCTGCAGGAAACGCCGCGGCCTTTGACCAAGCTCACTTGGGACAACGCCGCGATCCTAAGCCCTAATACGGCGGCAAAGTACGGCTTGAAGAACGAAATGCTCGTCGACTTGCAAGTCGGCGAAGACAAAGTGCGCGTACCGGTTTGGATTCAGCCAGGGCATTGTCCCGATGCAGTGACGCTGCATCTGGGATACGGACGCCGTATGGCGGGTCGGATCGGCAATCAAGTCGGCGTGGATGTGTATCCCCTCCGCCCCTCAACAGCGACTTGGCTGCGCCCAGGAGCCTCGATCAAGGCAACGGGATCGACTTATGCGCTTGCTTGCACGCAAGCCCACCAGAATATGGAAGGCCGCGAAATCGTGCGCCACGCCACTCTGGCTACTTTCTTGAGCAATCCGACGTTTGCTCAACACCATGAGCACCTTCCCAAGAACGTGCAGGGGTTGGATGTCGGAACTGCCGGCGGCGAGTATGCGCCGAAAGCGGAGGCTGATTATCAGTGGGGCATGGTTGTTAACTTGGGCTCTTGCACCGGTTGCAACGCTTGCGTCGTAGCCTGCCAAGCCGAAAACAACATCCCTGTCGTCGGTAAAACCGAAGTGACTCGCGGCCGCGAAATGAATTGGCTGCGGATCGATCGGTACTACGAAGGAGATAGCGAGAATCCAGTCGCGCATCACCAGCCGGTAGCGTGTGTGCATTGCGAGACGGCTCCTTGCGAAGTGGTTTGCCCCGTCGGCGCCACGGTCCACGACAACGAAGGCCTCAACAACATGGTCTACAATCGTTGCGTTGGAACAAAGTATTGTTCGAATAACTGTCCGTACAAAGTGCGGCATTTCAACTTCTACGAGTATTCAGACATGACGACTCCACAGCTGAAGTTGGGACGCAATCCAGACGTCACGGTTCGTAGCCGAGGGGTCATGGAAAAGTGCACGTACTGCGTACAACGCATCAGTGCTGCTCGGATCGAAGCCAAATCGGAAAACCGCAAAATCCGCGATGGCGAGGTGAAGACAGCTTGTCAGACCGCGTGTCCGACTCAGTCCATTATTTTCGGGGATATCTCGGATCCAAATAGCCAGGTTTCTAAACTAAAAGAAGCCTCGCTGAACTACAGCTTGTTGGGCGAGCTCAATACCAAGCCGCGCACGACCTATTTGGCCAAGGTTTCCAATCCGAATCCGAAATTAGAAGCCAATCAACCAGAGCAAGGTGCGCATCATGAGTGATCACAGTCGGCTCGAAGCGGTCATAGCGCCCGGACATACGCTTAGTTCGGTCACCGATAAAATCGCCGATATCGTAAC